>SLAK01000406.1 GCA_007126855.1 Dehalococcoidia bacterium
AGCGAGCCGGACATGCGCTCCCCTGCTCAGGCGCGCGAATACCTGGTGCGCCTGCGTCAGGTACTGCGCTACATCGGCGTCAGCCGCGCCAACATGGAAGAAGGCAACTTCCGCTGCGATGCAAACGTCAGCCTTCGCCCCGTCGGCTCCCCCGCCCTCGGCGCCAAGGTGGAAATCAAGAACATGAACAGCTTCCGCGCTGTCCACGATGCGCTCGTCTTCGAAGTCGAGCGCCAGGCGCGCCTCCTCGAAGCGGGCGAAACCATCGTCCAGGAGACCCGCGGCTGGGTTGACGAGCGCGCCGAAACAGTCTCCCAGCGCACCAAGGAGGAAGCCAGCGACTACCGCTACTTCCCCGAGCCCGACCTGCCCCCGCTTCGCTTTAATGCCGAATACATCGAGCGGCTTCGTGCCCGCCTGCCCGAACTGCCGGAAGAACGCCGCAACCGCTTGGCCGCCCTCGGCCTCAGCGATTACGAGGCCGGCACCCTCACCGAGTCCCGCGATCGTGCGGACTATTTCGAAAACGTCATGAAGGCGCTCCAGCTCAAGCCCGACCGCGCCGCCAAGCTTGCCGCGAACTGGACCCTCGGCAGCGTCCTCGGCTGGGCCAACACCACCGGCAACGAAGTTGCCGACTTCCCGGTCCCGCCGGAGCGCCTTGCCGAGCTCATCGTGCTCGTTGAAGACGGCGCCATCACCGGCACCGTCGGCAAAGAAGTCTTTGACACCATGGTGGAGACCGGGCGCGAAGCGAAGGAAATTGTCGAATCCGGCGGGCTCGCCCAGGTGAGCGCCGCGGATGAACTTACCGAAATCGTACGTGCCGTCATCGAACGGAACGAGAAAGCTGTCGCCGACTATCGCGCCGGCAAGACCGCTGCTATCAAGCGGCTGCTCGGCGAAGTCATGAAAGAGACCCGCGGCCGGGCCAACCCCCAGGTCGTTCAAGAGTTGCTCACCAGGGAGCTCGAATGATGGGAGCCCACCATTCCCGCACCGCGAGGAAGGCGGCCCGGTTCTGATGTTTGGACAGCTCCGCCAGCACAGCGCTCTCAAGTGGCTTTACCCGGGCATGCACGTCAAGCGGTGGCTCGGGTTGCTGCTGCTTGGTGTCGTGCTCATGGCCCTGGGTATCGCCTATGTCCTCCGCGAGGCCTATCTCACCTACACCCTGCCCGGCGAGTTCTACTACATAACGCTGCAGTTCATCCCCCACTGGGGCCGTGGCGCCATCTTCATGGCTATTGCCCTGCTCACCGTCGGCCTCAGCGTCTACAAGCTCAACGAATCCCTGCTCTGGTCCCTCGTGCGCCAACGTCCCGGCGACGGGCCCATGGTCCAGGCCATCTACAACAAGCGTATTCTCAGCCGCGGCCTAAAAGTCGTCGCAGTCGGCGGTGGCACGGGCCTCTCCACCCTCCTCCGCGGCCTCAAAGACCACACGAGCAACCTCACGGCCATCGTCACCGTCGCCGACGACGGCGGCAGCACCGGCCGCCTCCGCCAGGAATTCGGCATCATTGCGCCCGGCGACATCCGCCAGTGCATCGCCGCCCTCGCCGAGGCCGAGCCGCTCATGTCACGCCTCTTCCAGTACCGCTTCCGGGAAGGTACCGGCCTGGAAGGGCACTCCTTCGGCAACCTCTTCCTGGTCGCCATGACCGAGGTCACCGGCAACTTCGAAGCCGCCATTCTCGAGGCCAGCCGCGTCCTCAACGTCCGCGGCGCCATCCTCCCCTCCACCCTGGAGAACGTTACGCTCAGCGCCCGCACCCTCGAAGACGAGGTCGTCGTCGGCGAACACAACATCACCGAGCGCGGCGGCGCCATCCAGGAACTGTTCCTCAACCCGCCCAATGTCGAGGCCCATCCCGACGCCGTCCGCGCCATCCTCGACGCCGACATCGTCGTCATCGGCCCCGGCAGCCTCTATACCTCGGTCATGCCCAACTTACTCGTGCCCGAGCTCCACAAGGCCCTCGAAACCACCATGGCGCTCAAGGTCTTCGTCTGTAACGTCGCGACCCAGCACGGCGAAACCGACGGCTTCGCCGTCTCCGACCACCTTCGCGCCCTGGAAACCAACATCGGCCCCGGCCTCATCGATTGCGTTATTGCCAATAACAACGTCGTCACCGACCTGCCCGAGGCCTGGCACTCAGCACCCGTCTGGGTCTCCAATCCCGAGGCGCCCATCTACCGCGGCGTCCAGGTTGTCGAAGCCGACGTTGTCGCTGAGGAAAACCGCTACCGCCACGACCCTGCCAAGCTCGCCGCTACCATAGTCGGCCTGTACGATGGGAAACACGCAGCCAACGGCAAGGCCGCTTCGCAGGCTGCAGAAGCCCTCCTCGCCCGCCGGTAAGCGCTCATGTTAATGAACCTCTTGCAGATCTTCGTCTCCGTGCTCCTCATTGTGGTGGTGCTGCTCCAGGTCAAGGGCTCCGGCTTCGGCGCCGCCCTCGGCGGCATGTCGACCGGATCCTCGTTCCGCACCAAGCGCGGTGTGGAGAAAACCCTCTTCCAGGCGACCATCCTTCTCATCATCGTCTTCATCTTCGTGTCATTCCTGAGCGTCCAGGCGCAGCGCTAGGGGGCGCCCCTATGGCGGCACGTCTCCCGCTGCTCGCGGCATTCCTCGCAATCCTGGCTGCTGGCGCCGCCGGCGCGGTCCTCTACCTTCGCGTCGCTGGCGACGAACCCGCCCCGATCCTCCAGACATCACGCTATACCGAAGGCGTCGCCGGCACCTGGCAACGCGTCAACCCGCTCTTTGCCACCGTCAATGATGTCGACCAGGACCTCGCCCAGCTCGTCTTCTCCGGTCTCCTCAAGATTGGCCCTGACGGCCGGGTGGCTCCAGACCTTGCAGCCGATCTCCCGCAGGTGAGCGAGGGCGGACGAGTGTACACCTTCACCCTCCGGGACGACGTCCGCTGGCACGACGGCGAACCCTTCACCGCTGCCGACGTCCTCTTCACCGTCGAAAGCATCCAGGCCTCCGGCTTCCGTGGCGAGGCATCGCTGGCCGCCCTCTGGGACGATGTCGAAGTGCACGCCCCCGATGCCCACACCGTCGTCTTTCGCCTCCCCGAACCCAACGCCCCCTTCCTTGTCCGCAATGCGACCATCGGCATCATCCCCGCCCACCGCCTGGCCGAACTCAGCCCCGCACAGCTTTACGAGGCGCCGTTCAACGTCGCGCCCGTCGGCACCGGGCCCTATCGCCTTAATGCTCTGGCAGCCGGCGAGGCCGAACTGGCAGCTTATGGCGACTATCACTTCGGCCGGCCGGGCATCCGGGAGCTGCGCCTCCGCTTCTACTCCGACTACAGCGCGGCGCTCCGCGGCATCGAACGCGGCGACATCGAGGGGCTCTTCATCCGCCCCATCCCCGACGAAGACCAGATCGCCTGGATAGACGACCTTTCCGATGTCAGCGTCGATACACCTCAGCGCGCCGCCCACGTCGTCGTCTACCTCAACAACGACGCCGCCGCATTCTTCCGGGATCCCCGTGTCCGCCAGGCTGTTGCCCTGGCCATCGACCGTGAGGCCCTCGTCGACGACGTCTTCCAAGGCTTCGCGACACCGTCCAGCTCGCCCATTCCGCCCGGCTCCTGGGCCTACGCCGAAGACTTTGAAGTCCCGCCCTCCACTGCCCTCGATGCCGCCGCCGAACTGCTTGACGAGGCTGGCTGGGAGCTCCATGCCACCAGTGGCACCCGCGTCCGCCTTGGCTCCGAATTTCGCCTCACCATCCGCACTGATACCGACCCCCGCCGCCTCGCCGTTGCCCAGGCCATCGCCGCCCAGCTCGAACCGCTCGGCATCCGTGCCAACGTCGCCAGCACCTCCTTTCCCGTGCTCCGCCGCGATTTCCTGCAGGAGCGGCGCTATGAAGTCGCCGTCGCCGGCTGGGACCAGGGCGCCGATCCCGATCCCTACTTCGCCTGGCACAGCTCTCAAATGGGCACCGCCGGCCTCAACATCGCCAACTACAGCGACCCGGTCGCCGACCGTCTCATCGAGGAAGCCCGCCGCACAGCGGACATGAGTGTCCGGGAAGACATGTACTACCAGTTCCAGGAAATCTGGGACCGCACCGCCCCGAGCATCGTCATCGCCTATCCGCGCTTCACCTACATCCGCTCCGACCGCATCCAGGGCGATGTGCCCGGCTTCCTTCCCGCCCCACACCTCCGCTTCACCAACATCCACGAGTGGCGTCGATCCTGAGCCGCCCGCGCGCTAACGTCGATCTATGGATCCCGCCACAACCCGGGTCATCTTCATGGGCTCCCCGGCCTTCGCCGAACCCTCTCTGCGCGCGCTCAATAGCGCGGGCTACCTGATCCCGCTTGTTGTCACCCAGCCCGACAAGCCCGCCGGCCGTGGCTCGCGCCTTCGCCCTCCGCCGGTCAAAGCCCTCGCCCAAGACCTGGGTCTCGACACCTTCCAGCCCCAGACGCTGAAGTCTCCCGAAGTGGCCGAGCGCTTTCGCGCCGCCCGGCCCGACGTCATCGTCGTCGCCGCTTACGGAAAGATCATTCCTCAGGCGCTGCTCGATATCCCCGCCCGCGGGCCACTCAATGTGCACGCCTCGCTCCTCCCCCGCTGGCGCGGCGCATCCCCTGTCGCCGCAGCCATCCTCGAAGGCGACTCCGTCACGGGAGTCAGCATCATGGAAGTCGTCCAGAAGATGGATGCCGGTCCCGTCCTCGCCCGCGCCGAAGTGCCCATGGAGCCAACCGACACCACCGGCACGCTCGAGCCCCGCCTGGCCGCCCGCGGCGCCGAGCTGCTCCTGGATATCCTGCCCGCCTGGTACGACGGCACGATCAAAGCCGAGCCGCAGAACGAAAGCCAGGCAACCTACTGCTCGCTCATCAGCAAGGAAGATGGCCACATCCCGGCTAATGCCTCCGCTGTCCAGGCAGAGCGCATGGTCCGCGCCTACAACCCCTGGCCCGGCGCCTTCGTCATCTACCGCGGCAGCCGCCTTGCCATCTGGCGCGCCCGCGTCGAAGACCTCCCCGACGATGCTTCTCCCGGTACCCTCTTCGACCACAATCGCGAACCGGCCATCGCTTTCCACGACGGCCTGCTCGTGCTCGAAGAAGTCCAGCGCCAGGGCGCCAAACGCCTCAGCGGCCGTGACTTCCTGAATGGTGAGCGCGGCCAGCTCGCGCCGGAGGTCCAGTTCCGATGACCCTGCTTACCGGCCTGCTCCCCGAAGACGTGGACCGGCTCGTTGGCGAGCTTGGCCTGCCCCGCTACCGCGGTGACCAGCTTCTCCACTGGCTCTATACCGAATTCCCCACGGAAATCGACCAGCTCCGCCAGTGGCCCGCGGAAGCCCGCGCCCGCCTGCGCGAGGCCGGCTACGAAACCGGCATGCTGCCGGTCATCCGCACCGTCGAAAGCGACGACGGCGAGACCATCAAGTCCCTCCTGCGCCTCCACGACGGCACCCTGGTCGAAGCCGTGCTGATGCAGTACCCCGAAGCGGGCAAGCATCCGCGTT
Source organism: Dehalococcoidia bacterium (assembly GCA_007126855.1). Classification (GTDB taxonomy): domain Bacteria; phylum Chloroflexota; class Dehalococcoidia; order Tepidiformales; family Tepidiformaceae; genus SLAK01. The sequence continues at coordinate 5,531 of SLAK01000406.1, forward strand.
CCACTGTCTGTGTCTCCACGCAGGCCGGCTGCGCCATGGGCTGCGTCTTCTGCGCCACCGGCCAGATGGGCTTCGAACGCAACCTGGTCGCCGGCGAAGTCGTGGCCCAGGTGCTGCATTTCGCGCGCCTGCTGAAACCGCGCGGCCAGCACGTCACCAATGTGGTCTTCATGGGCATGGGCGAACCCCTGGCAAACTACAACGAAACAGTCCGCGCCGTACGCATCCTCACCGGCGAGCGCACCTTCGGCCTGGGCCAGCGCCACATTACCGTCTCCACCGTGGGGCTCCCGCGCGCCATCGACCGGCTGGCCGACGAAGGGCTCCAGGTCGGGCTTGCCATCTCGCTCCATGCGCCCAACGAAGCGCTCCGGCAGCAGCTCGTCCCTACGGCCAGCCCAACTTCCGTCCGCGACCTGATCGCCGCCTCCGACCGCTACTTCCGCAAGACCGGCCGGCGAGTCACCTTCGAATACGCCCTCATCCGCGACGTCAACGACTCCGATGACCTTGCCCGCGAACTCGCGCAGCTCCTCCGTGGTCGCGGCGTCCACGTCAACCTCATCCCGGTGAATCCCACCGCCGCGGGGTACCAACGCCCCTCGCGCAATCGCGTCGTTTCCTTCGAGCGTGCCCTTCAGGAAGCCGGGGTCAACTGCACGGTGCGGGTGGAAAAAGGCACGGAAATCTCGGCGGCCTGCGGGCAGCTCCGCACCGACGAAGCAAATGCGAAGCCGCTTAA
>SLAK01000354.1 GCA_007126855.1 Dehalococcoidia bacterium
ACATCGAACCGGACACTCCGGTCCACCGGGAGGACCAGTTCGCCCCCATGTACCACGCTCACCGTCACGTCGTAGTCGACGTACTCCATCGTCCAGGAGAACTGGAAGGCGGTGACGTCTACCACCAGGTCGGTATCCCGCTCGCCCCATCCGTAGCCGGTGAGCTCGGTCTGAAGCTTCGCGAGCCCCGTGAGCCCCGGGTGGATCATCACGAACACCGCAAGCCCGCCGGTCACCAGCAGCCACAACTTGGGGATAAGGTGGTGGCTTCGCTGTGGCGGGCCGTCTTCAAGCGTCGGGCCGCGCCGCCGCCAGACGAACAGGCTGTAACCCAGCATCGTGAAGACGAAGGTGACCACGGGGACACCAAGGATCATGAGGAACCGGAAGATCTCGTCGAAGTGCTCCGCTTCCGGCGAACCAACCGTCGGGAAAAGTCCCGGTGTGAAGACCAGCACTTCGCCGATTGCCGTGAGGATCAACCAGATGACGATGATCGAAATGACGTGGTTCCTGGTGGACGACGTGCGCCGTTCAGGCGCACCCGGCTGCGTCGGTCCCTCGCCGTCCGCACCATTCGGGCCAGGTGGCATGCATCAACTCCATGCGCAAAGTGAGGCGGGCTTTCCCCCCGAAATAGGATGGCCAAATGTCTCCAGCGGCCAACGGACATACGGCCCTAAAATCTCCGCACAATGGCCTTGCGCTTGAGCGCGCAATCGGTATGGGGCGTATGCTCCGGCTACAAATGTGGAGGACACAACCTTGAAGATTGGCATCGGTATCGGCGACGCAGTGGGCACCGGCGGCACGCTGGACCACATGCTCGAACGCTTCCAGAAGGCCGAAAATGACGGCTTCCACTCCGCCTGGATGGCCAACATCTTCGGCCTCGACGCGATAACCACCCTGGCCATCGCGGGGCGCGTCACTCGCTCGCTCGAGCTGGGCACCTTCGTCGTGCCCACCTATCCGCGCCATCCCGCCGCCATGGCCCAGCAGGCCCTCACCGCCTCGCTGGCCTCGGGCGGCCGCTTCATCCTCGGCCTTGGCCTCAGCCACCGCATCGTCATCGAAGACATGTTCGGCCTCGACTATTCAAAGCCCATCCGTCACATGCGCGAATACCTCTCCGTGCTCAATCCCATGCTCAGCGGCGAACCGGTGAAGTTCAGCGGCGATGAATACCGCGTCGCTGCGCAGATCGCCGTGCCCGGCGCACCGCGGCCTCCGCTCGTCATCGCGGCCCTCGGTCCTCAGATGCTGCGCGTCGCCGGCCGCATGGCCGATGGCACCGCCACCTGGATGGGTGGGCCCAAATACCTCCGCGAAACCGCCATCCCCACCATCCAGAAGGCTGCCGAAGAGGCCGGCAGGCCCAGTCCGCGCATCGTCTCGGGCTTCCCCGTCGCCGTCACCACCAGCAAGGACGAGGCCTACCAGTCCGCCGCGCGCAGCTTTGCCAACTACGGGCAGCTCCCCTCCTACCGCGCCGTGCTCGACGTTGAAGGTGCTGCAAACCCGGCCGACATCGCCATCATTGGCGACGAAGCCGAGGTCCGCAGCCGGCTGAAAGAACTCGCGGAAATAGGCGTCACCGACCTCCACGCCTCGGCCTTCAAAGTGAACGGCGACCCCGACGTCCTCAACCGCACCTGGGACTTCCTGGCTTCTCTGGCGCGCGACGGGCTCTAATTCTGGCCGCGTTGCATCCGTTCCGCCACCTCGGGTGGCAGCTCGCGCCCCGCATCGGCAAACGCCTTGATCGTCGCCGCACCGGCACGCTCGAAAATCGTCGTGCGGTTGGCCGCTGACCAATCGCGCGCCGCCTCGATCACCTCGATCTGGCCCTGGAAGCGCGGCGCTACATGGCGGGCCCACAACTCGAAGCTGTGCCTGGTCTTCTCCCACGTCGTCCACTCATGCGCCTGGAACAGCAGGCAGCCAAACCCGCCCGTGATGTCGATGATGCGCTCAACCGCCTCGATCGCGTCATCGGGCGTCCCCACCACGATGCCGCCAGACTCCACCGCGCCCGCAAATGTCCAGTCGTCGAAGGTCCCGGGCCGGCCGATCGTTTTCCCGAAGTACTCCGTGTAGAAGCGCGTCGCTCCTTCCTCGATGTCCCGGACCGCCTCCTCGCGCGAATCGGCCAGGTGCATGCTGATCAGCACGCGCCAGTCATCCCGGTCGATTGTCTTTCCGGCCTTCGCCGCCTCCTCTTCGGCAATCTGCCATCCCGCTGCGGCATTCGTCATGCCGCCCGGTTGCGCTGCCGTCACCGATAGCATCCCCACCCCGTGCTTCCCTGCGGATGTGGGCCCTGCCGGCGAGAACGTGCTCGCCACCGCCACCTCCATGTGCGGCCGGCGGTAGGGCGCAAGCTGCAGCCGCGCCTCGTTCAACGTGAACCACTCCGTTTCCATCGTTACCGTCTCGCCGCGGAACAGCGCCAGGATCGCACCCAGCGCCTCGTCCATCCGTGGCCGCTGCGTCACCGGGTCGATGCCCATCATGTAGGCATCGGTCGCCAGCGCACCCGGGCCAACGCCAAGCATCGCGCGGCCTCGCGTCAGATGGTCGAGCTGCAGCATCCGGTCTGCCAGCATGAACGGGTGATGGTAGGGAAGGCTCGAAACCCCCGTCCCCAGCCGGATCGACTTCGTCCGCTGGCTCGCCGCGGCGATCATCACCTCCGGCGAAGCAATGATTTCCCACCCGGCGCTGTGGTGCTCACCAATCCAGGCCTCATCAAAATCCAGGTTGTCCAGGTACTCGATGAGTGCGAGATCGCGTTCCAGTGCCAGTGTCGGATTTTCCCCGACTCGATGAAATGGGGCCATGAAAATACCGAAGCGCATGCGGTCGGGACGGTAAGGTGACATCGGGAATCTCCGCTTAGGTCTTTTGCGAGAGGCTAAACATGATCAACGCCACGCACAACCTGTAGGGAAAGCTTGCATTCGCCTCCCTGGTTCCCGGACGATCCCCCTGCCAGACGAAGATATGCGTAACACTCTGAACTTCCGCCAGTCACCACGCTCGCCCGTAGGCCCCAATACAGCCTCCACACTGTCGCTCGTGCTTCGAATCACCGGCGCGGTGCTGCTCATCCTCACAAGCCTGGTGGTACTCCTGGCCCTTGTCATTAGCTACATCGCCTCTCGCCGCGCCACCGTCCCGCCTCGCATCATCGAACTCCACGACCTGGCCGACTTCGACTTTGCCGCCATCGCCCGCGAAGTCACCTTCCCGGCCCGCGATGGCACCATGCTCCGGGGATGGTTTGTCCCCGCGACCCGCCGCGGCGGGGCGACCGTCGTGTTGCTTCATGGATATGGAAACAGCCGGTTCCAGCTCCTGCCCCACGCAGACTACCTCCACCGTGATGGCTACAACGTGTTCCTTATCGATATGCGCGGCCGGGGCGCAAGCGGCGGCAACGCCGTCACGCTCGGTGCTCATGAGCCCTTCGATGCGCTCGGCGCTGTCGACTACGTTGTCACCCGGCCAGACGTCGATCCTGGCCGTATCGCGTTGCAGGGTGTGTCGCTCGGCGCAGCGGTCGCCATCCTTGCCGCAGCGGATGACGACCGCGTCCGTGCAGTCGTCGCCGAAAGTGCCTTTACCGATATCCTCGGGGCCGTTGGCTGTAGCTTCGAACATTTCATTCGTCTGCCCGCCACGCCATTCGCAAATATTGCCCTCTGCATGACCGAATGGCGGCTGCGAGCTCGTGCCGACCACGTGCGGCCGATCGACGCCATCCAGCGTCTGCACCATTGCCCGGTCTTCCTTATCGATGACGAACTCGACGAGCGTATCCCACCGCACTGTGGCAAGCGTCTTTACGATGCCGCGCCCGGACCAAAAGCGCTCTGGAGCGTCGGCGGTGCTGGCCACACCGAAGCGTTTGCGCGCTTTCCCGCAGAATACCAACGGCGAGTGCTGCGCTTTTATCAATGCTACCTGTCGCCGTCGTTGCGTTGATGTAACAGCGTGTTGGGTGCTGCTGCACTAACCGCTTTCGCCATGTATGCTGAGTGTAGTCTCGAGTACGTAATACGCGGCACCGCTTCTGCCGCCCATGGAGTTCCTGCTAATGGCCGACATCCGCTTCATCGAAATCGACCAGCTTCCTGAGTTCACTGGACGCCGCGGGCCGCGCGACTCCGACTCCTATCGCGCCTACCAGGCTGCTGCGCAATCCAAGACCGGCAAGATTCGCGTCGACGGCGCCGGCGATGAACTAACGCGCTTCTACCGTTCCATGGTCCAGTGGCGCAATCGTCACAAGGAAACCGGCGTCCAGGTCCGCAAAGACGCCGGTGCCGTATACGTCTGGATCGATAAGGACGCAGCAGCGGAAGGGTCCCGCAGCCGGCGGCGGTAGGCGCGCTCCATCGTTGGCGGCCACGCCTTGAATCGCTTGAACGGCCGCGCTCGCTTCCTGTATGACGTGGATAGTGGGCGTGCTCTGTGAATGCAGACGTCCGTGTGCGTATCGGCGCAGTTCGCTCCGGGTGCCTTCCCGGGTGTCCCGAGCTAACCGCCCAGTCGTCGTGTCTGCCCGTGCCCGGGCCCGTCGTGAATTCGACCGCGCGATTCCGAAGATCATTCGTCAAGAACGGGACAGAATTTGCGTTCGAGTCGATCACTGCGTAAGGTCGAAGAGTTCCCCGGGGCGAAAGGGGCTGGTGGATTGCGTAGTTGAAGCCTTCGCGCCAGGGAATGGAGGGTGCCTGCAAAGCTACATAGCGCTCTTCGCACCATAACGTGGCGGGCAACTTGGCCCCGCCACCCGAAGGATGAACTGTGGCGCACATCAGCATTCGCAACGTCTACAAAGTCTTTGGTGACGACACAAGGCGCGCCATCGAACTGGACCGCGAGGGAAAAACGCGCGCTGAAATACAAAAGGAAACTGGCGCCGTCGTTGCCGTTTCAGATGCCACCGTCGACATAGAAAAGGGTGAGACCTTCGTTGTCATGGGCCTCTCCGGCTCAGGCAAGTCCACCCTCATCCGCATGATTAACCGCCTCTTCGACATCACGAGCGGCGAACTCCTCATTAACGACCAGGACGTCGCCAAAATGTCCCGGGAAGAGCTGCGAGACCTTCGCATGCGCCGCGCCAGCATGGTCTTCCAGCACTTCGGCCTCTTCCCCCACCGCACCGTCATCGACAACGCCTCCTATGGTCTGGAGGTGCAGCACGTGAAAAAAGCCGAGCGTCATGAACGCGGCCGCAACGCTCTCAAAATGGTCGGCCTTGAAGGCTGGGAAGAGCGGTATCCGCGTGAACTCTCCGGCGGCATGCAGCAGCGCGTTGGCCTCGCCCGCGCCCTGGCCACCGACGCCGAGATCCTGCTCATGGACGAGGCCTTCAGCGCCCTCGACCCCCTCATCCGCCGCGAAATGCAGGACCACCTCATCGAACTCCAGCGCTCGCTCCACAAGACCATCGTCTTCATCACGCACGACCTCAACGAGGCCATGCGCCTGGGCGACCGCATCGCTGTCATGCGCGATGGCAAGATCGACCAGGTTGGCTCCGCCGAAGACATCCTCGTCCGGCCCGCCAACGACTACGTCGCCGCCTTCATCCAGGACGTCGACGTCACCCGCGTGCTCACCGCCGAAAACATCATGCGCAAACCCCGTGGCACCGTCTTCCTCGCCGACGGCCCCCACGTCGCCCTGCGCAGGCTCGATGAAGTCCAGGTCTCCGATATGTATGTGGTTGACCGTGAAGGCAAGCTTGCCGGCATCGTCCGCGATAAAGAACTCGCCGAAGCTGCTCGCAGGGGCGATCGCACACTCGAACAAGCAATTTCGCAGGACTATCCCTGTGTCGAGCCGGATACGCAGCTCCACAATCTCTTTCCGCTCGCCTCGGAATACACAACCCCGATCGCCGTGTGTTCCGATGGCAAGCTGCTTGGCGTCGTTCCGCGAATTTCCCTGCTCGATACCATGAGCAAGTTTGAGGGAGGCGAAAATGGCAGCTCCGACTGAAGCACTCCCCGGCAAGAAAAACGGCTTCGTCGGCGGCATGGTTGATCGGCTCAACGGCAAGGGCGGACTTGCTCTGCTCATCCTGCTCGGCGGCATTGTCTACTGGCTGTTGGACCTCGTCGTTGAGCTGCCCGCCGAAGTCCGCCGCGTCCGCGTCGGCGACGGCGTCGCATCAGTCATTGACTTTCTCAGGGACAACATTCCCTGGTTCTTCGATGCCATCGCCGTTATCCTGCGCAACCCG
>SLAK01000441.1 GCA_007126855.1 Dehalococcoidia bacterium
GCGCCGCCAAAGAGTCCGATGCCGAAGATCCAGCCGGCCAGGGCCAGCGAGGGGATGGATGAGAAGAAGGCGCCGATGGTGCAGCCGATGGCGATGACCGAGGCATAGCCCATGAGGAGGCCGCCGCCCAGGAGCTGCGGGTACCGGGCCCAGTTGCGGGACCAGCGCAGTTTGAATTCGCCGGAGAGGTTGGAAGCCAGGAAGGCGCCGATGACCAGCCCGGCCATGGTGGCCGAGCGGACGGTCCACCAGACGAAGTCGCCGCTGATGGGCGTGCAGCCGCCGAGGGCGTCGGTGCCTTTGAGCGGCAGGTGGCTGACGCCGGCGCCCATGTCGACCAGGCGGTCGGTCCACGAACTGATACCGCCGGTGACGCCAAGGGGCATGGCCAGGGCGTAGGCGAAGACACCGAGGACGGCCAGGGCGATGGCGCCGGTGGTGTAGGACCAGCCGGAGCCGCCGAAGACCATGTCCCAGCGTTCGCGGAGCTGGTCGCGGAAGGTGAGTGCGGGCGGTTTGGGCTTTCCGGGCATGGCCGGCATGGCGGGGGAGCGGGATTCCCACCAGAGGATGGCGAGGTAGAGCACGCCGAGGGCAACGAGGGTGAGCGCGATGGACCAGCCGAGGCCAAGGTTGGTGGGGAACCAGGTGGTGCTGCGCTGGCCGATGTCGTTGTCGAACCACCAGTTCCACGAGGTGGCGCCGAGCCAGAGCCCGCCCATGATGCCGAGCATGGCGACCCAGGAATTGATATAGCCTTCGCCCATGCGCCAGAGGCTGCCGGTGACACAGCCGCCGGCCAGGACCATGCCGATGCCGAACATGATGCCGCCCGCGATGGTGGCGAAGCCGACGGGCTGGATATGGGCGCCGACGGGGAGCACGCCGAAGCTCGGGTCGGGGACGAAGCGCGCCATGAGCAGGCCGAAGCCGACGGTGGCGATGGCCAGGCCGATGAGCAGGGAGCGCATGATGCGCCCATCACCGCTCATGATGAGGTCGCGGAAGGCGCCGGCGAAGCAGAGGCGGCTGCGCTGCACGATGATGCCCAGGGCGACGCCGATGAGCCAGAAAGCGCCAATGGTGAAGTCCCAGGTCATTGCCCAGGCGGCGAAGCCGAAAATGAACAGCAGCGCAAGCACCGATGCGGCGATATTGCCGGGGATGGGGAGGAACGGAATACTTCGGGCGGCGGCGCCGGCAGTCACAAACACCTCGCAAAGTGGGCGATGGGGCCCGTTGTTAGCGTAGTTGTTGACTTAGACTACCGACAATGGCGACAACCCGCAAAGCGCAGGTGGGTAGCCGCGACAAACAAGACCGGGATCGGCTTGAACGGCGGCTACCCCTGGTAACCGGGAATGCCGACGCGGTGTTCGCGCTCAACGAGGTTGACGGCGCTACAGTCCGGGCATTCCGCATAGACGGGCGGGTCGGCTTCCTGGCCGAGCGATGCGGAGCTGAGCCGGCCGCGGATGATGCGCTGTGCGAGCGGGTCCCAGGAGCCGGCGCGCTTTGCCCGGCGGACGGCTCGGGATTCGCGCCAGATGCCGTCGTCGTGCTTGCGCCAGCTTGGGCCGAATTCGACACAGAGGCGGTAGGTGCGCCGTTCGGGCGAGGGCAGCCGCTTGAGCGCGCGCTGGGCGGCTGCTTCGTCGGTGGAGTTGAGGATCATGTAGAACTGCACGTCGAGCCAGGAGCACACGGCGAATTCGTGGCCACATTCTTCTTTGCCGCAGAGCAGCACCCACGCGTTGTCGTCGAAGCGGGCTACGACCTCGTGTTCAATCTCGAGGACCTCGAGTTCGGCTCGCCGGCGGGCAAATGGATCATTCACTGGTCGGATTGTCGGCGGAACAGGGGAAGTCTTTAGTGCGGCTGGCGGATGCGCCCGTAGAATGGCCAGCGATGCGGACGACTGAGGGGCGGCTGGCGGCGCGCTGCCGCTATCTCCGGGTGACGCTGGGGTCACGGCCGGAGGTAGGGCTGGTGAACCGCTGCGAGCACATGGTGCGCGAGGGCATGGAGTGTGTCGGCCCCTTCCTGGACGATCACGAGACCGATTGCGGGCTGTGGGAACGGAAGGACGGCGGCCCCGGGGAAGCCTGAGGAAGCGGTCGACGAGCTGGTTTTGTTAGGATGCAGCCCTCACGCAGGAGGTGAATGAGCTATGCGTGCGATCTGGCGAACTGTTGAAGAGAGTGGCGAAGAAGAGGGGCATGCAATCCCGTCGCTGGCGGCCCTGGTAGCAGCGATCGGGGTGCTTGGTGTCGGGATTGGGGCCGCGAACGATACGGGCTGGCTTGCGCTGGGCGGGGGCATCGTGGGCGCGGTGGGAATCGTGGCCTACATGCTGGCTCAGCATCTGAACATCGATTACGACGTCTACCGGCGGCTGGAGCGGCTGGAGAAGCCGGAGGAGTAGCCGGGCTTTCCGGTTAGCCGGCGTGTTGTTCCGTGAGAGGTTGCGCTGAGCGCAGCCGCCAGGTGACTGACGCGAGCAGCAGGAGCCCGGTGATGGTCACGGCGGCCATCGCGAGCACCATGGCGGTGGTCGAAAGGCCGAGCGAGAGCGCGAAGGTGCGCGTGTTGACCACCAGGATGGCGGTGCCGACGAGCACGCCGAGCATGTGTGCCGGGATGTGGCGGGCCGACCATGCGGCGAAAGGCGCGGCCGCTATGCCGCCGGCCATGAGCGCGAGCACCCAGGTGAAGGGGATGCCGCCCCAGCCGAGGGCGAGAACAAAACCGGCGGACGCCGCAACGGTCACCAGCGCTTCGCTGGCGTTGACGGAGCCGACGACTTTGCGGGGCTCGACGGGCAGCTTTGCCATGAGAACGGACATATTGATGGGCCCCCAGCCGCCGCCCCCGGAGGCATCGAAGAATCCGGCCACGGCGCCCAGGGGACGCGCGATGCCATGTGCCAGGTGATTGACTACTGGTATCCGGGCGGGCTTCCCGGCAAAGCGCAGCAGGATGACCGTGCCCAGGACAAAGAGGAACACCGTCACGAAGGGGCGGGCGACTTCAGCGGAGACGACGGCGAGCAAGACCGCGCCGAGGAAGCCGCCAAGCGCCCCGGGGATCGCGAGACCGAGCACGAGGCGTTTGTCGATATTGCCCAGGCGCCAGTGCGCGCCGCCGGAGGCGACGGTGGTACCGATCTGGGCGATGTGGACGGTGGCGGAGGCGTGGGCAGGCGGCGCGCCGAGCCCGAGGAGGAGCGAGGTGGTGATGACCCCGTAGCCCATGCCCATGGAGCCGTTGACAAGCTGGGCGAGCATGGCCACGAGCACGAGCTGGAGCAGCGGGTCCACATGCGCCTCCTGAGATTGTTGATCTAGTCACTCTACTTTATCAACAATGCACAGTGTCGGGTGCGGCGCGCGGGGATGTCAACCCGTCGGGGGCGGAGCGGGGTAGAGAGTCCGGGCAGGATTAGCGGAGCCAGGCGAGGGCGAAGATGAAGCCGGCCAGGGTGAAGCAGTAGAAGGCGAAGATGCTGATGCGGCGGCTGGCCATGAGCTTGAGGAGGATGTGGATGGCGATGAAGGCGCTGATGGCGGCCGTGAGCATGCCGGCCACGAGCGCAATGGGCCCGAGGCCGGCCTGGACTTCATCGGCGGCCTGGAGGGACTGGCCGATGCCGGCGCCCAGGATGATGGGCACCGAAAGGTAGAAGGAGAAGCGGGCGGATTCGTGCGGGGCGAGTCCGCGGAAGACCCCGAAGGTGATGGTGGCGCCGGCGCGCGAGATGCCGGGGATGATGGCGAAGGCCTGGCCGATGCCGACGGTGATGGCGTCGCGCCAGCCCATGCGCTCGACGGTGCGCCTGCCGCGGCCGAGCCTGGCGAGCAGGAGGAGGATGCCGGTGACGACCAGGAAAGTGGCGATGAGGGTGGGCCGCTCATTCATGGCTTCGACGCGGGTTTCGAAGACGAAGCCGGCCGCAGCGGCAGGGACGGTGCCCAGGATGATCAGCAAACTCAGCATGCGGTAGGGGTAGCCGCGGAAGCGCCGTTCACGGAGGCCCTGGAGGAAGGAGAGGCCCAGGCGGAGGAAGTCGCGGTGGTAATAGGTGAGGACGGCGGCCAGGCTGCCGAGGTGGAGGGCGACATCGAAGGTGAGCGAATGGGGGTCCCAGCCGAGCACCCAGGGGAAGAGCATGAGGTGCCCGGAGCTGCTGATGGGGAGGAATTCGGTGGTGCCCTGGACAAGTCCAAGGATGATGGCGCGAACAATGTCATCCACCGGCGGCGTCCACCCTTCCTGTTGACGCGCTCATGATGACCCGCACGCGACTACGATCCGACGCCACCGGTTCATAGTGCAAGCAGACGGGGGTGATGCTTAACCGCTCTGTGCTGAAAGGAGGCGGTCCGCCAAAGAGCGGATGTACGCAGCATCCTCGACGCCTTCGCGCCAGGCTTCGGGGATGGCACCGGACAGGTATCGACGCGCCGGGTCGATTGGCCGGGTTCTGCTTCCCCATTGGGCGCTTGAATGCGCGGGGCCACTTCGGGCAGTATCTGGGCATGACGCATCTCTGCGCGGAATGCCCGGTGCCGCGGGAGCGTTCGGCGCTGGCGACGCACCCGGCCGGGCCCTATTGCTTTGAGTGCGCCGAGGGCTACCGGCCGCGGCGCTTCGTCGCGCTGAAAGGGGCGGCCGATCGGCCGCTCCCGAAGCGGCGGGTGCGGAGCTGCCGGTCGGGGTGACACCGTCGCTTGACGGGAAGGGTGAGCACACGAGTCACTCTATCGGAGCAGACTGATCGCGATGCCATCGCGTGCACGAACCGGACCGCCTTGCCCACTCGACTTGTGGTAACGAGGCATGCGGCCTTGGCTTCGACCCCAATGGCGTCATGCGAGTCGATCTGTCAGATGATAGTTGCACAACTCAAAATCGGCTTGAAATAGCGATGGGGGGGGGCGTGATAGTCTCTATGGGTCCTATAGGGGCAACTATTAAGCTGGGAGGCACGCATGAGACGAGCTGTCATTTTGGGGCTAGCCGTACTAGCGGGTGCGGCGTTCGCCTTTTCTTCTACGGAAGGGAGCGATGTTCGAGCGGAAGAGCCGCAACTAGAGGTTGCAGCCGAGCGGGTCGATGATGATACATGCCGCCTGACAGGCCAAGTCCAAGCTAGGCTGGGGACTTCTGGTGAGGTTTCGGTTGACGAAGAGTGTGAAACGACGGTAAGTGAGGAGCCTGTCTCACCATCGATGGAGCCAGCGGGGGCGTCCCTGATGGCTGGACTCGCCCGGGTGCGCGGACGCGTCGAAACGTCTCACTTTGGGATCATGATGACCCGACTTGACGCGGCGTTCACGTGGGGTTGGGATTCCGGCATTGTCTATGTTTATACGAACCCAGCCACCATTCCCAACACAGGTGGATGTGGCTGGCACGTAAGCGATGGTCCCTACTCATGGTGGGAACTGGGCAATATGCCGTCGATGATCTTTCGGTACGCTTGGGCGTATTTCGACACCTCGTGTTCCCCTACAATGGGAGGCTGGACTGAGGTAGGACCCTATGGAACAAACACGGGTGACTATGGCAACCAGTGCAATTACGACATCAACGTACCGATCGGCAGCTCGGCGTCCTGCACTTCGTGGTTGGAGCCTTGGGGCTAACGGTAGGTTGCTATGATGGCTCTATCGAGTCTCACTCGACCGGATTGGTGGCTCGCACTGCTTGCGGCCCTGGCGGCGGTGCTCGGTGGAACCTACTGGCTGGCCGCGCACCAGGCCGAGGCTGAGGCCCCGGCATTCGCCATCGCCGGGCTCAACGCCCTTGCTGTCGCGCTCGCGGCGCTGCTGCTCGTCTTTCGCAGCCCGCTGAGCGGCGGCCAGCGAGCCGCGCTCGTGGTGGGCCTTGGGCTGCTGGCCGTGGTGAACGTGCCGGCGATGCTGACCGTCGGCTATGCGTTCGTGGCGGCACTGGTGCTGATGATGCTGGCGGCGCTGCTGGCGCGGACGCGATAGGGCGCAGGGGACGCGCAGGCGCCGGGCTCGAACAACCCGGCGCCCCCGTTGCTCAGGCGAAGCGGGTCGCCAGGCGTTTGGTGAGGACGATTTCGCCCTCGGGGATATAGCCGTTGGCGCCGACGAGGGCGAGGGCTTCGGTGTTTTCTTCGTTGACCATGACGAAGACGTGGCGGGCGCCGGTACTGAGCGGGTATTGCTCGGCGGCATCCATGAGCTGGTGGCCGATGCCGCGGCGGCGGTGAGCCGAGTCGAC
>SLAK01000355.1 GCA_007126855.1 Dehalococcoidia bacterium
GGCGAAACCGTCAGCGCGGTGCAGTTCCGCGGCGACCGCTACGATACGGGCCGCCCGCCGGGCTATGTGGCTGCCAGCGTCGCCGCTGCACTCCACCGCGACGACCTCCGCGAACAAACCTCCGCCGCCGTACACCAGGTCTTGGAGCGACTATCGTGAACATCCTCAGCATCGGCTTTCCACTGCCGAACCAGGCCATCGACAACTACAACGTGCTGACCGCGCCCAGCTACTTCGACTACCAGGCGCTGATAGTCGACCCGGAAAGCGTCACCCGCATCCCCAGGGAGCTGATCGAAGAGGGCAAGACCTTCGACGCCTTCGACGGCCGCCCGGTGGTCAACGGCGCCACGACCGCAGCCGCGGTCTCCGCCGCCGACCAGCTCAAGCGGCGCACGGAGGAAACGCGCCGGCTGCTCGAGGCGGGCGGCACGATCGTGGTCATTGGCCGGCCGAACGCAGCGCTCAGCGGCATCATCGGTTTCGAAGGTTGCGACCGGTATACGTGGCTCCCCGCGCCCGAAGGCGCATCCTGGTCGCCGCCATTGCTGCGGCCGGCCGAAGGCGTAACCGTGCGCGTCCGCGACGACATCCACCCCATGGCCGAAGTGCTCCGCGAATTCCGCAAGCACGTCACCTACCGCGCAGCCTTCGACGACCGGCAGCCCGCCTTCCGAGGCACAAAGATCATTGCCTGCGGCGGGGCGGATGTACCGATCGCGGCACAGTTCGATGTCCTGGCCGGCCGGGTGATCTTCATGCCCGCCGTCAAAGTCTCCGCCTCGACGACGCGCAGCAGCCTTGCCCAGACGCTCGTGAGCGCCATCCGGCAGGTGCACGGCACGCCCGCCGAGTCTGCTGCCCCAACCTGGGCGCGCACCATTGCGCTCCCCGGCATGGAGCAGCTCGAAGCCGAAGTCGAAGAAGCGGAAGAATCCGCGACCGAGGTCAAGGCCAGGCTCGATGAATCGCGTGAAAAGCTGCAGGCGCTCGCCGATTACCGCGCATTGCTATGGGCGGAAGGCCACCGCTTCGAGCATGCGGTGCGTATCGCGCTCCAGTCGCTGGGCTTCAGCGTCACCAGCGGCCCGGGCGAGCCCATGGTCGCCCAGTCCGCCGACGAAATGGTCTTCGTCGAATACGAGAGTTCGCGCGAAACCGTCGTCGAATGGCCCTATATCCGCCTGCAGCGCCGCCTCGAAGAACAGTTGCTCAAGAAGCGCTTGCAGCCCCGCGGCCTGATCATCGCCAACGGTCAGCGTGGCGAAGTCCCCGAGGACCGGAAGAAGGAGACCACCGAGCCGCTCCGCATCGCCTGCGAAAACTACCGTTACGGGCTGGTCACCGCGCCCACGCTCTTCGCGCTCGTGCAGCGGGCCCTGGGCGGCGCCGACCATGACGAGCTGGAAGCAATCCGCAGACGCATGCTGCGCACTGCCGGGCTCCTCACGCTCGAAGCAGCCCTCGGCGAAGCCGACGAAACGATGCCCGGCACGATCTTCTAGCCACAGGCCGGGGCATTTGCCGTAGAATCGGCGCCATGGTCCATGTCATCCGCCCGGGAGACCGTGACCCGGGAACCGCGCAAACGCCCGGCATGAAGCGCGAAGCCGGCATTTCCAGCAAGCTCACCGGCTCCGAAGGGCTCTGGATGGGTACGGGCACCAACGAGCCCGGCGGGAGTTCTGGCGTCCACCACCACGGGCACACGGAAAGCGGGATCTACGTCCTCAAAGGCCGCATCCGCTTCCGCTGGGGCGACCAGCTCGAACACGTGGTGGACACCGGGCCCGGCGACTTCATCTTCGTCCCGCCCTACGAGGTCCACTCAGAGGAAAACCTCGACCCCGACAGTCCCGCCGAGTTCCTGCTGGCACGCAACAGCCAGGAAGCGGTCGTGGTGAACGTCCCCGACCCGCGTGAGCAGGCCGGCGCCTCCTGAACACAGGCAGGCGGGATCAGGCCTCGGTGGCGCCTTCCTTCCCGGGGAAGGTCACGCACGTCGTGGTGCTCTCGATGCCCGCAACGCGCCGGATGTGCGTGCTGATGACCGACGGCACCTCGGCGAGCGACGGCACCTCGATGACCGCAACGATGTCGTAGGGGCCCATCACCTGGTGAACCTCGGCGATGCCGTCAACACGGCAAAGCTGCTCGAACACCTCGGGGGTAAGTGCGGGGTCGGCGACGATGAGGACGAATGCTTTGACCGGCACAGGCGCGCTCCGTTGGAGATGTGCGCCAATCCCGGCGCACGCTGACCCTATCAGGCGGGGGTTGCGAAGATATTACCTGACGCGGCCTGGCGCTAATCGCTGCGTAGCTTCAGCACCGCCATGAACGCTTCCTGGGGTATCTCCACGCTGCCCACCACCTTCATCCGCTTCTTGCCCTCGGCCTGCTTCTGCAGCAGCTTGCGCTTCCGGGTGACGTCGCCGCCATAGCACTTGGCAAGCACGTTCTTGCGCATCGCCCGGATGGTTTCCCGAGCGATAATCCGCCCGCCCACCGCAGCCTGCAGCGGCACATCGAACATCTGCCGCGGGATCAGGTCTTTCAGTTTCGACACCAGTGTGCGGCCTTCGCGCTGCGCGTTCGAACGGTGCGTGATGAGCGACAGTGCGTCGACGGGCTGACCGTTCACGAGCACATCCACTTTCACCAGGTCGGCCGGCCGGTATTCCTTGACGTGATAGTCCAGGCTCGCATAACCAGCGGTCGAACCTTTAAGCGCATCGTAGAACTCGACAAGGATCTCGGCGAGCGGGATGTCGTATTCCAGCAGGACACGCGCTTCGCCCTTCTCACCCTCGTCCTCCGGCTCCAGGTATTCCATGCGGCGAAAGACGCCGCGGCGGGAAGTCACCAGGTCCATCACCTGCCCGATGTAGCGGCTCGGCACGATGATGTCGATCTCCGCCCACGGCTCCTCGATCGTCTCGATCCGCGATGGTTCCGGCAGAGTCGCCGGGCTGTCGACCAGCAGCTCCTCGCCGCGCGTGGTCGTGACGTGGTACTCGACGCTCGGCGCGGTGGTGAGCAGGTCCAGTCCGTACTCCCGTTCCAGCCGCTCGGCGATGATCTCCATGTGGAGCAGGCCCAGAAAGCCACAGCGGAAGCCGAAGCCGAGCGCCGCCGAGGACTCCGGCTCGTAGACCAGCGAAGCGTCGTTCAGGCTCAGCTTGGACAGCGCCTCGCGGAGGTCCTGGTAGTCGTCGGTGTTCGTCGGGTAGAGCCCGGCGAACACCATGGGCTTGGCTTTGCGGTACCCGGGCAGCGGCGACGGCGCCGGTGACGCGTTCAGCGTGATCGTGTCGCCGACGCGGCAGTCCGCCACGTCCTTCAGCCCTGTCGCCACATAGCCCACTTCTCCGCATTCGAGGCGAGGGAGCGCCACCATGCGCGGGCTGAAGGCGCCATATTCCAGCGGCTCGAACGACTTCTGCGTCTGCATCAGTAACAGTTCCTGGCGCCCGGCCAGCGTCCCTTCAAACACCCGCACGTGCGCGACCACGCCTTTGTAGGCGTCGTATTTGGAGTCGAAGATGAGCGCTTTGAGCGGCTCATCCGGAGCGCCCTTCGGCGGCGGGATGCGTTCGTGGATGGCTTCCAGGATTTCCGGGACGCCGATGCCCTCCTTCGCGCTGGCGAAGATCACCTCGTCCCGCGAAAAGCCGATGACGCGCTCGAGCTCCGTGACCACGCGCTCTGGTTCGGCGTGGGGGAGGTCAATCTTATTGAGCACTGGGATGAGGGTCAGGTCCTGGTTCATCGCCAGGTAGACATTGGCCAGGGTCTGGGCTTCGATGCCCTGCGAGGCGTCGATGACAAGCAGCGCGCCCTCGCACGCCGCCAGGGAACGCGAAACCTCGTAGGTGAAGTCGACGTGGCCCGGCGTATCGATGAGGTTGTACTCGTACTCCACCCCGTCGCTGGCCTTGTGGAACATCCGCGCGGCGGCGGCCTTGATCGTGATGCCCTTCTCGCGCTCCAGGTCCATCGAGTCGAGCACCTGGTCGGCTTTCTCGCGGTCGGTGATGGCGCCGGTTGTTTCCAGCAGCCGGTCAGCGAGCGTGGATTTACCGTGGTCGATATGCGCGATGATGCAGAAATTGCGGATGCGGGGTTGGTCCACAGGTTTCAGTGTAGGGGAGTGGGGCCTATGGGGCTGGAGATCGCGCCAGCGCAGACTTTGCCGGCTCCGCCTATGAACTCCATCAAAGCTTCAACTGACCATCGCGCGCCCGTTCTAACCTGCCGCCGTGGTAGCCTTCCCGGAAACCTTCCCACTTGCCCAGGAGGATCAATGGCACGCAAGAAAGTGACCATCATTGGCGCCGGCATGACCGGTGGCGCCATGGCCCAGCGCCTCATCGAACTCGACATCTGCGACGTCGTGCTGCAGGACGACCCGCAATTCGCCGGCACCATGCACCACGGCAAGGCGCTGGATGAATCGCAGGCGGGGCCCTGGAGCGGATATTCCATGCAGATCAGCGCGACCGACGGCTGGGACGAGACGGCCAATTCGGATGTGGTGGTGGTCACCGCCGGCGCGCCGCGTAAACCGGGCATGAGCCGCGAAGAGCTGCTGAACAACAACGCGGCCATCGTGCGCGCCAAAGTCGCCGAAGCCGTCAAGCATTCGCCGAACGCAGTCATCATCGTGTTATCAAACCCGATGGACGCCATGTGCCACGTCGCGCTCAAGGCCAGCGGCTTCCCGCGGGAGCGCGTCATCGGCCAGGGCGGCATGCTCGACAGCGCCCGATACCGCTACTTCGTCTCCGCCGAGCTGGGCGTGTCGCCGCAGGACGTCCACGGCTACGTGATCGGGGGCCATACCGACACGACGATGGTGCCCGTCGTCTCGCAGACGCGCGTGGGAGGGGTGCCCCTCACCGATCTCCTGCCGAAGGAAAAGGTCGACGCACTTGTGGCCCGCGCCATGCGCGGCGGCGCCGAGATCGGCGAGCTCTACAAGACCGGCAGCGCCTATTTCGCGCCCTCGGCCGCAACGATCGCCATGGTCGAATCCGTGCTGCTCGACCAGCGCCGGCTGATGCCCTGCTCCGTCCTCCACCAGGGGGAATACGGCATCCAGGATGTCTATTCCGGGACTGTCTGCCAGCTCGGCGAGGGCGGCATCCAGCGCACCTTCGAGCTGCGCCTGGACGACGACGAGAAAGCCCGCGTCGTCGACGCCGCGAACAAGACGAAGGAACTTGTGGCGCTCATCACGGAGTAGCGCGGGAACCCGGGCCGGGTTACTCCGGCCCGGGTTCGGCCGTTCTCAGGGCAGTCTCGGTAAGCCAGCGGTGTAGCTCGTCTGCACGCTCTTCAGTTATCCCGTCAAGGATGGCGTCTAACTGCGCCCGGGCACGAGCTGCGGTCTCTTCGTTGCTCTTCTCATCCCGATGAACTCCAAATCGCCGCATTACTTCCTCGTGGGGGATTCCCCGTCCAGCGCCGCTCTCCGCAAGTGAACGCTCCAGACGAGCCTTTTGCTGCTCTGTGAGCGGCGGCGATGGCGGCGCGAGGAAGGTCTCAACTGCTCCAACAAGCGCGTCGACGTGACTACACGACATGAACAGAGCGAGCTCCTCAATCCGCCGTTTTGCGCTCGATTCAACGGTCATGGGAGCAGCATACCCCGCCGGTCACGTCGTCCTCGACCCCTATCGCGCGCCTTCACCCAACCCGGTCTCGCAGCGACCGCGCGGCGGCCCGGACCCGCCCCGGTGCGGTGCCACCCGGGATGTCCCGCGCGGCCAGGGCGGAGTCGATCGTGATCTCCAGCACGTCGGCGTCGAACAGCTCGCTGGCCGCACGGTAGGTCTCCAGCGGGAGCTCGTTTAGCTCGCAACCACGTTCCTCGCATTCGCGGACAAGGCTGCCGACCACGCCGTGCGCCTGCCGGAAGGGCATGCCCTTCTTCACCAGGTAGTCCGCAACGTCCGTCGCGAGCGCATAACCAGCCCCGGCCGCCTGCCGCATGCGGTCGAGCCGGAACTCCAGCCCCGGCAACATCGCGGCGAAGATTTCCAGCGTTGGCAACACGATCGCCGTCGCATTAATGACGGCCAGCTTGTCCTCCTGGAGATCGCGGTTGTAGGCGAGTGGCAGGCCTTTCAGGTTGGTGAGCATGTTCATCAACTCGCCATAAACACGGCCTGTGCGGCCGCGCGCCAGCTCGGCGACATCGGCGTTCTTCTTCTGCGGCATCATGCTCGA
>SLAK01000131.1 GCA_007126855.1 Dehalococcoidia bacterium
AGCAGCACGCAGATCCGCGAACGCGTCCGCGCGGGCCTGCCAATCCGGTATTTGGTGCCGGAGGGGGTGGAAGGGGTTATCGAGCGGGAGGGGTTGTGGGGGTAGGGGGCATTCTGAGGGACGTTTAAGGTAGCATCATGCGCCAGCGGGGGTGTCTACGCCTATGGAAAAGCTGGTCCAACTCATCCAAGAGCCCTACTCGAGGGAATGGCCCGCACTAGCGGAAGCAACTTTTGATTCGCTGTTCGGCGGTGGTGGCGGCCGATATCGAGAAGCTGCGAAATCCGAAGTTACGATTCGCGCGCCGGGCGGGGAACTGGACGCGCCATTTGCAGCGTTGATACCTGCGGGCAACCCAGGCTCTGGCGGATATGGGGGAATGAGCTTTGTGATCTTCCCGGCCAAGGATGCACCGTCGCTGATCGGGCTTGTAGTCGGGACACAGGGACTCAGCCCAGACGAGCAAATCCTTGGACGACCGGGCCATGCCCGTCGCGCATTGGCCATCGCTCGTTGGCTCAACAAGCGTCACGGGCGTCAGCTTGCTTGGGCAAAGCACGATCCGACCCGTCTCGACATCGAAGTGCCGGCGGGAATCCGGACGGACTTTCCAGCATACAGTGCCGCATTCAAGAAGTACGGGAACGTGATCTATTGCCTCGCGTCGCCACAGGGACTTGAACCGGATGACATCGAAGAAGCCTGTGCCGCGGTGCTCGACCTGTTCTTTCGGGAGCGCGGCTTCGAGCCACTGAAGGCCTTTGAGAGCCAGGCACACGCTATTCAGAGTCAGTACCTGCCGGAGTTGACGCCGTCACTGACCGAACAAGAGCTGGTCAAGCATCTTGAACGCCGACGGTTCGTCGTAGTCGAGGGACCTCCTGGGACGGGCAAGACGCGAGCGGCAGAGCGGCTGCTTGCGAACCAGTACGGCGGCAACGGCATGACCGTGCAGTTCCACCCGAACACGACGTACGAGTCATTCATCGGAGGACTTGCTCCGGTCACGACGAGTGAGCAGCTTGGGATGCGATTCGCTCCGAAGCAAGGCGTTCTTATGGAAGCGTCCGCGCGTGCATCGCAATCCGACCGGCCGTTCCTTCTCCACATCGATGAAATCAACCGCGCCGATCTTGCCAAGGTGCTCGGGGAGGCGATCTTCCTGATGGAGCCGAACGTGCCCGAGCGAACGATCGAACTCGCCCACGATTCTGGCGAGCCGCACGGCAATTCGCTGCAGCTCCCGCCCAACCTCCACATCCTCGGAACGATGAACAGTGCCGACCGAAGCACGGCGATACTGGATGTTGCGATTCGCCGCCGGTTTGCGTTTGTGAAGCTGTGGCCTCAGGAGGATGTCGTCCGCGAGCATGGCAGTGAGCTTACGCAGAAGGCATTTCGAAGACTCTTCGACATTTTCGTTGACCACGCGAGCGATGAGGCATTCGACCTAATGCCGGGCCACTCGTACTTTCTCGCACAGCAAGGCGGCGACGGACGTGAGCAACTTCTGACCTCCCTCGCACCGCTACTGGAGGAGTACCTCGCACAGGGATACGTAGCAGGATTTACCGAGGACATCCGCGCCTATCTCCAGTGGCTGGAATCGACTCAAGGTAGCGAGAAAATCTGATGCCGACTGCGGCTCAGGCAGTATGGGATGTCACCGACCACGGCACGCTCACGCTGGACAGTTCATTCTGGGCGCCAAAGGCTGACCGGCGTGAACGAGCGGGGCGAACCGCACGACTGGCAGATCAGTTCTTGCAGATGAACCGCGCCGCACTGGCCGAAATGGGCATCGACCCACGGGTAGCCTACGACGGGGCTTCTGCACGTCTGGAACTGCGAGCCTCGGACATGGTCGGCGGCATCGCGCTTCGTTCCCCGACGACGGGAATGCATGACCTTGGGCTCGTGGTTCGCCCGCGATTCGCGTGGCGCGGACTCGGGCCGACCTGGTTGGAGACTGGCTGGACGGTGGTGCCCACAATACTGGGCGGCCCGCAACTGCCGCAGTCGGATCGGCGGACTCCGCTGTGGGTATTGAGCTCCGTAGTGCTCCATCGCCTCAGCCTGATGTTGCGCCAGATCGATCGGCGCTTTGCGATGCAGGACGCCGTTCTCCCGGCACCAAGGGGCGGTGTTCGATGGGATCAGTACGCCGCCCAGCACCTGCCTCGGGCGCAGTTCACATCCGTGCCGTGCCGTGTTCCGGTGCTCGAGCGAGATCACGACTTACGCGGCGTTATCCATTTGGTGTTGCGGCAACAGCGTGCTGCTTTGATGAGCGTTAAATCCGACGGCGGGATCGTGGTGACGTTACTTGAATTCTGCAATCGCCTTCTGCAGAGCGTGGCTGACACCACGCCGCGTCCGCCCATGCCGGGCGAACTGGAACGGTGGGGCCGCTCGCGGACACTGGCAAACCTTCGACCGGGACTCGAAGCCATCGAATGGACTGTCGAGGAACGCGGACTCGCAGGTTTGGCCGACCTCCGAGGGCTGCCATGGAAGCTGCCGATGAACGAGTTTTTCGAAGCATGGGTGGAGCGACTGGCGCGGGAACTTGTGGTCCGGGTGGGCGGCGTTCTCAGGAGTGGTCGACTGCGGGAAACGCTCAGCCCCATTCAGTGGAACCCCCCGTTTACCGGATCTCAGCGATACCTCCTCCCCGACCTGGTGCTCGAAACTGAAGATCACACGGTGGTACTGGACGCGAAGTACAAGCGTCACTGGCGCGAGCTCTCGCAGGAACCATGGCACTCGGTTGGTGAGGAGCTACGCGAGGAGCACCGCCGCGACTTGCTGCAGGTGCTGGCGTACTCATCGCTGTTCGATGCTCGACGTGTTTCGTGCGTCCTTGTGTACCCGTGCGAGGAGAGCACGTGGGATCACCTGGAAGCAACCGGACAGACAGTGCAAAGAGCCGAGGTGCAGGGTGGCTCGCGCCACGTGGACATTTTTCTTGCCGCCATTCCGTTTGGTCGTCGGCCTCGCGACATCGCTGGCCCAATGATCGAGGCACTGGTCTCGTAGCCCGCCCCAACTGGCCTCCCCACTTCCCCTCCGGTAGACTGGGCTTAGCGCCTTGGCACTCCGATGGTGAGAGTGCTAATGTGGTGGAAGTTGAGTATGGCTTTGTCAGATCGCCGGTCCAAGATCCTCGCGCTTATCGTCGAAGACTTCGTCGGCACCGCTATGCCCGTCGGATCGCAGTCGCTCGTCAAACGCCATACATTGAACCTTTCGAGCGCGACGGTCCGCAACGAGATGGCGGCGCTCGAGGAAGAAGGGATGATCACGCACCCGCACACGTCGGCGGGGCGTATCCCCAGCAACAAGGGCTACCGCTATTACGTGCATTCGCTCATGAACGAGCGGCAGCTTTCGCTGGAGGAGAAGGTGCGGATTTTGCACCAGTTCCAGCAGAGCGCGCACGAGCTGGAGAACTGGGTGGGCCTGGCGGCGAGTGTGCTGGCGCAGGCGGTGCGGAACGTGGCGGTGGTCACGGAGCCGCGGGTCGGCGATGTGCGGCTGAAGCAGCTCCAGATCGTGGAGGTGTCGGAATCGCGGGCGTTGCTGATCGTGGTGACGAACGACACGGTGGTGCACCAGGTGACGCTGGAGCTGGAGGAGCCGGTATCGCAGGACCAGCTCACGCGGCTGGCGAACCGGCTCAACGCGGAGATCGGCGGCATGGAGGCTTCGGAGATGCCTTCGTACGACGAGGCGGAGCCCTTCGACGAGGTGGAGGCCGCCGTGGTGGCGCGGGTGAAGCAATTGCTCCGCCGCGCGGAAGAGGCGCAGGCGAGTCATGCGGTGATCGACGGGGTGCGGCAGATGCTGCGGCAGCCGGAGTTCGAAGACAGCGACCGGATGCTCGATGTGCTGGAGGCGGTGGAGGAGCGGCACCTGCGGCAGGCGATCCCGGCATGGGAGCTTTCGCCGGGCGGGGTGGCGATCGTCATCGGCGACGAAAACCGGGAGGGGCCGTACCAGGACATGAGCTTTGTGCTGGCGCGCTACGGCACGCCATCGGGCGCGAGCGGGGTGCTGGGCATCCTTGGTCCGACGCGGATGGACTACGCAGACGCGATATCGCACGTGCGCTACGTTGGAGATGTGATGACCGAGCTCCTGCGGGAGTTTTATGGCGAGCAGATGTGAACAATGGGGAGCGGAGAGTGAAGAGAGGACACGCGGGCACCCTCACCCCGGCCCGGTCCCGCGAGCGGGAGAGGGATATACGGGCACCCTCACCCCGACCCTCTCCCGCAAGCGGGAGAGGGAGTCATTCCGAGTGAACTTGCGACGGCCAGTGGAGGCCGTGACTACTGGCGAAGAGGTGAATGTGTATGGCCGAACAGGGTGATGAGCGCTTTTTAGATAAGCGGGCGGCTGCCCGCATGGGCGATGAGTCTTCGGGGCAGCGCGAAGAGCCGGTGGCCGCGGCCCCCGGTGATGGTGCTGCGGGTGGTGGCGCGCCGCGCCCGGAGAACGAACCGGCAGGCGAGGCCGAGGCTGCGGCGGACGGCAACGAAGCTGCCGCTTCCGACCAACCCGCGGCCGAGGACGATGTCGCCGAGCTGAAGGACAAGGCTGACCGGTTCTATGCGAACTGGCAGCGCAGCGCGGCGGACTTCGTCAACTACAAGCGTCGCGTGGAGCAAGAACGGCAGGAGTTTGCGCGCGTGGCGAATGCCGCGCTGATAATCAATCTGCTGCCGATCTACGACGACCTGGAGCGCGCAGTGAACACCGTCGACGCCAGGCTGGCGGGGCTGAACTGGGTGCAGGGCATCGAGGCCATCTACCGCAAGTTCGGCGCCATGCTTGAGTCGATGGGTGTGCAGGAGATCCCCGCGGAAGGGGAGCAATTCGACCCGAACTGCCACGAGGCTGTGGGCGAGCAGCCGGGCGAAGAGGGCAAAGTACTCCACGTTGCCCAGCGGGGATACCGGCTGGGCGACAAGGTTATCCGCCCGGCGATGGTGATTGTCGGCAACGGGCAACCGGCTCCTGAACAGCAAGAAGGAGCATAAGCGCCGGGATGCCGGTGCGAGCTTACGAAACGAAAACTGCAATGAACGGGCGGAGAGCCCGGGAGGTGAGGAAGAATGGCAAAGGTTCTGGGTATTGACCTGGGGACAACAAATAGCGCGATGGCGGTGATGGAAGGCGGCGAGCCGACCGTTATCCCGAACGCGGAAGGTACGCGGACCACGCCGTCGATCGTCGCAGTGACGAAGTCGGGTGAGCGCCTGGTGGGCCAGGTGGCCAAGCGCCAGGCGGTGACGAACCCGGAGAACACGATCTACAGCATCAAGCGCTTCATGGGCCGCCGCCAGGACGACCCGGAGGTCGAGCGGTCGAAGCCGGCCTACGAGGTAGGCAAGGACGAGAAGGGCGACGTGCAGGTGAAGCTGGGCGACAACTGGGTCAGCCCGCCTGAAGTCAGCGCGATGATCCTGCAGAAGCTGAAGACCGACGCAGAGGCCTACCTGGGCGAGAAGGTGACGGAGGCGGTGATCACCGTCCCGGCTTACTTCAACGACTCCCAGCGGCAGGCCACGAAGGACGCCGGCAAGATCGCCGGGCTGGAAGTGCTCCGGATCATCAACGAGCCGACCGCGGCGTCGCTGGCCTATGGGCTGGACAAGAAGAGCGACGAGGTCATCGCAGTGTATGACCTTGGCGGCGGCACCTTTGACATCTCGATCCTGGAGATTGGCGACGGCACCTTCCAGGTGTTGAGCACGAACGGTGACACGCACCTCGGTGGCGACGACTTCGACGACCGCGTGATCCAGTGGCTGATCGATGAGTTCAAGAAGGCCGAGGGCATCGACCTGCAGCAGGACCGCCAGGCGCTCCAGCGCCTGAAGGCAGAGGCCGAGAAGGCGAAGATCGAGCTTTCGAGCACGCAGCAGACGGAGATCAACCTGCCCTTCATCACGGCGGACGCGAGCGGGCCGAAGCACCTGAACATCACGCTTTCGCGCTCGAAGCTGGAACAGCTCGTCGGCGACCTGCTGGAGTCGACGCTGGAACCGGTGAAGAAGGCGCTGGAGGACGCCGGCAAGAAGGCATCGGACGTGGACGAAGTGGTGCTGGTGGGCGGCCAGACGCGAATGCCGGCGGTGCAAAAGCTGGTCGCTGACTTCTTCGGGAAGGAAGCGCACAAGGGCGTGAATCCCGACGAAGTCGTGGCGGTCGGCGCG
>SLAK01000135.1 GCA_007126855.1 Dehalococcoidia bacterium
GAGCGCACCGGCGACGAGGCGAACTACTACTTCGAAGGCGGCATTAAGAGCTACGTCCGGTACCTGAACCAGGGCCGCGGCGTGCTGAATGTGGACCCGATCTACGTCGACCGGGAAATCGAAGGCACGCTGATCGAGATCGCCATCCAGTACAACGATGGATTCAACGAAACCGTCTTCACCTTTGCAAACTCGATTAACACTCACGACGGCGGCAGCCACCTTACCGGTTTCCGGACCGCCCTCACGCGCGTGCTCAATGACTACGCGCGAAAAAACAAGCTGCTAAAAGACGCCGACAGCAATTTGTCCGGCGACGATGTCCGCGAAGGACTGGTTGCCCTGGTCTCGGTGAAGCTGCCCGAGCCACAGTTCGAAGGGCAGACCAAGACCCGGCTCGGCAACCCCGAGGTCGCGGCCCAGGTGCAGGCCGCCCTGGCAGATGCCCTCACCCAGCACCTGGAAGAAAGTCCCTCCGACGGCCGGAGGATCATCGAAAAGTGCCTGACCGCCGCCCGGGCACGCGAAGCAGCCCGCAAGGCGCGCGACCTGGTGCATCGCAAGACAGCGCTTGAAAGCGGCAGCCTGCCCGGGAAGCTGGCCGACTGCTCATCGCGCGACCCCGAAGAATCCGAGCTCTTCATCGTCGAGGGTGACTCGGCCGGCGGTTCCGCCAAGCAGGGCCGTGATCGTCGCTACCAGGCCATCCTGCCCCTCTTCGGCAAGATCCTGAACGTCGAAAAGGCGCGGCCCGACAAGATGCTCTCGCACGAGGCCATCCGGCTGATCATCTCGGCTCTGGGCACCGGCATCCGCGAAACCTTCGACGTCACGAAGCTTCGCTACCACAAGATCATCATCATGACCGACGCCGACGTCGACGGCGCGCACATCCGGACGCTGCTGCTCACCTTCTTCTTCCGCAACATGCCCGAACTGCTCGAGCGCGGCTACCTGTACATCGCCCAGCCGCCACTCTACCGCGTGCAGCACGGCAAGAGCACCGAGTACCTCTACAGCGATGTGGAGCTGCAGAACTACCTGAAGAGCAAGAAGAACGTGAACTACCAGCGCTTCAAGGGTCTCGGCGAGATGAACGCCGACCAGCTCTGGGAGACCACAATGCGCCAGGAGAATCGCACGCTGCTCCAGGTGCACGTCGAAGACGCCATCGAAGCCGACCGTCTTTTCCATCAGCTCATGGGCGAAGAGGTGACCCACCGTCGCCACTTCATCCAGTCCCACGCCACCCAGGTGAAGAACCTCGACGTTTAGGCCCTGCGTTGTGCCCCCTGCGTTATGCTGGGGGCATGCCAGAACAGTACGTCGCTTCGGATAAGCGCACGGGGATGGAAGTCGCCGTCACCGGCGAATTTCCGCCGCATCACGACGACCGCATCCGCATCGCCCGCACCACCACGCTCTTCACCCGGCTCATGTCGACCATCCTCTCCACCGAGAACGAGTCGCAACGCCGCCAGGGCTTCATCGCGGTTGAGACCCAGCTCGAACTCGCCGACGCCCTCATCCGCGAAGACATGGCCGAGGTGCAGCGGCTGCTTCGCGACACCATGGAAAAAATGGGCATCTCCCAGGAACAGCTCGAAGAGATGGCACGGCGCATCATCGAACAGTTCGGCGACGACCCCGAGGCCTTCGGTTCCGGTCCGGGCCCCGGCCCCGGCATCCCCCCGCGCGACTGACCCCCCGTCACCGACGGCCTGTCGTACAATTCCCGGCGGTGGAGGTGCGATGGCTGACATCCTGACGCTGTCCTCGAGGATCATCGATTCCGGTTCCGACGAAGGAGAGCGGACTAACCGCACGACGTGCGAACTGAGCGTGATCGCAGCTGGCATCGCCATGGTAGAAGCCTTTGGCCATGTCATCGCCTTCGAAACGGACGAGGGGCTTGTCATCTTCGACACTTCCTCACAGGCCTTCGCCAGCCGCGCGATTGACGCCCTCCGCGAATGGAGCGCCAGGCCGTTCCACACCATCGTCTATACGCACGGGCACGTCGACCACGTGGGCGGCGCGCGGGCCTTCGTTGAGCATGCGGTCAGCCGCGGAGAGCCGCGGCCGCGCATCGTCGCTCACCGGAACGTCGCCCGCCGTTTCGGTCGCTACGATGCGACCAACGGCTACAACGCGGTCATCAACGCGCGCCAGTTCGGCCCAACGCGCCTGGGAGACTTCAAGCAACCACGGTTCATGTCGGACTTCGTGGCCCCCGGCGTCGAATACGACAGCCACATGAGCTTCCGCGCGGGTGCGCTCGAATTCGAGCTTCATCACGCCCTCGGCGAAACCGACGACCACACATGGGCATGGATCCCGTCGAGGCGCGTCATTTGCAGCGGCGACCTGCTGACCTGGGTCTTCCCCAATGCCGGAAATCCGCAGAAAGTCCAGCGCTACCCACTGGAATGGGCACGCGCGCTCCGCGACATGATCGCCCTCGAACCCGACCTTCTCCTGCCCGCGCACGGTCTCCCGATCGCGGGCAACGCGCGCATCCGCAAAGTGCTCAACGAAGTCGCCAGCGCGCTCGAACACCTGGTCGAGGAAACGTTGCGGCGCATGAATGCCGGGCAGCGCCTGGATTCCATCGTCAACGAAGTGCGGCCACCGGAAGACGTCCTCGAGCGCCCGTGGCTCAAGCCCGTGTACGACGAGCCCGAATTCGTCGTCCGCAACATCTGGCGCCTCTATGGCGGCTGGTACGACGGCAACCCGGCGCATCTGAAGCCAGCGCCCGATGTGGAGCTTTCGCACGAAATCGCCAGCCTCGCCGGCGGCGCGATCGCGCTTGCGCACCGCGCTGCAGAGCTGTCCGAGTCAGGAGACCACCGGCTCGCGTGCCACCTCGCTGAATTCGCCGGGCTGGCCGAGCCGGACAATGGAGACATCCAGGCCATCCGCTCGCGCGTCTATGAAGCCAGG
This sequence comes from Dehalococcoidia bacterium, assembly GCA_007126855.1. Lineage (GTDB taxonomy): Bacteria > Chloroflexota > Dehalococcoidia > Tepidiformales > Tepidiformaceae > SLAK01. The sequence goes on from SLAK01000135.1 coordinate 2,947, forward strand.
GCCGCGAACGAGGTATCGCTGATGGCACGCGGCATCTTCCGTTCGGCAGCCCTCGAACCACCTCCGGGCGGCACACAGGCAGGGTGATGGGTCGCTCATGGCTTCTCGCCGCTCTCTCGTAGCGCGCGGGCAAGCATCAGGTATTCCCGGTCGGCGTGCGTCGCGTCCAGCGGCACCATCTGGTTGGCCAGCGCGCGGCAGGTCGATTTCGTCAGCGCGAGCGACATCGTGTCCTTCTCGAGTAGCCGCGCTGCCAGCCCACGCGCCTGTGGAAGCAGCTCATCATCCGGATAGACATGGTTCACGAACCCCCACCCCAGCGCATCGGCAGAGCTAAAGCGGTCGCAGGTCATGACCAGCTCGCGTGTGCGCGCGGGGCCAAGCTCACGCATGAGCCGCGGGAGCGCGTTCCATGTCAGCGGGATGTCCAGGTCCACCTCCGGGATGGAGAACCATGACGACTGGGCCGCTAGCCGGATGTCCATGCACGCAAGGAACACCACGGCGCCACCAATGGCCAGGCCATTCACCGCACCGATCGTTACCTGGTCCAGCGATTCGAGCGCGGCGCAGCTCCGGTTCCCGGCGCCGGCGAACCACCGTTCCCGTAGCGGGTCGCGCTCGCCGCCAAGCGTCGGCGCCGACCGCTCGCCATCGCGCCGCTGCCCGACATCGGCGCCGGATGAGAAGGCGCGCCCGTCGCCCGTGAGGATCACCACGCGGATGGAGGCGTCGGCCTGCAGCTCCTGGCACGCTTCCTGCAATTCCTCGTGCATCCGGAAGTTGATGGCGTTCAGCTTGCCCGGGCGCGCAAGCGTAATGGTGGCAAGCCCCGGGATTTCGGTATCGCGTTCGAGCCTGATGGTATCCATGCGCGGATACTACGCCCTGTTGCCCTCCCGCTGGTGCCGGTAGATGTCGTGCATCTTGAGCCCAAGCTCGAGCATGTCGCGCCGCGCCTGGTCGTCCTCCCCGCGGCTCACCGCCAGGCGGCGCCAGAAGTCGTAGACCGCATCAAGCTGTTGCCGGAAGCCGATGCCGTAGGCGACACCGACGCGCTCCAACCACCGTCCTGTCCGGCCGACTTCGTCTCCGGTCATCTCCCGCTGCGCCAGCCAGGCGAGCCGCGTGCCCAGGTGATCCCAGGGCCACGCTACAGCCGCATTGTGCGGGTCGTCGAGCAGGCGCTGGAAGGAGTCGCCGGTGCGCCGTCCGATCAGCCGCGCTTCCTCGATGTGCTCCTCACCGATGTCCAGCCCTTCACGCAATGCCTCCGGCCGCTGGTACGCCGCCGCGCAAATGATGGCCGCGGCATTGCTGCAGATCCGCTCGAGTTCGTGGAAGCTCATCGGGCCCGGCTCTGACTCGGCGGCGAACTGCTCGATGAGCCATTCGCCGAACTGTGGCCCGGACTGCTCATCGCGTTTGCGGCGGCCGAATCCAAAGAGTCGCACGCCGGCATGTTCTCACGCATGCCAGCACCGGAGCAGGCGGGAAAGCCCCCGCCCTGGCGCCACATTGCCCGGAAGGGCTTTCACCTACTCGCGGCCATCGCGGTGGCGCTGCAGCATCTCGAAGGGCCCGGCCGGCCAGCCGTAGCCCAGCTTCATCGCGGTGTCCACGTCCTCGGCGGTCGCAATGCCGGCTTCCACGATGGTCTGCGCTTCGTGGATGGCGGCGTAGAAGATGCGGTTGGCGACAAAGCCGTAGGTGCCGGGCATATCCTTCACCCGGATTGGGTGCTTCCCGATGCGCTCCAGGAGCACCGCCGTGGCGTCGAGCACCTCGGGGGAGGTCTCCGGCGTGTAGACCAGCTCCACGAGCGGTCTCGATACCGCCGGATGGAACCAGTGCATGCCGATGAAGCGGTCTGCGCGGTCCAGCGCCTGCACCAGGCTCGCCAGGGCGATACCGCTCGTGTTCGTCGCGATGACGGCCTCACCCTTCACCATGGCTTCGACGGCGGCGAAGACCTGCTTCTTCAGCTCCTCATCTTCGGGCACGGCTTCGACCACCAGGTCGGCTTCCGCCAGCGCGGCCAGGTCCGTGGCGTAACTGATGCGCCCGGCAACAGCATCGGCCTCGTCCCGGGCCAGCTCTCCGTTCCGGACGACCGTGGAGAGCCCGTGCCGCCCGGCTTCGATGCGCCGCCGGCAGTCGCGCAGCGCCTCATCGGAGATGTCGACGACCACGACCGGGTAGCCGGCCCCGGCGAAGGCGAGCGCAATGCCGCTTCCCATCACCCCACCGCCCACGACGCCAATGGACCTGATGTCGTCTGCCTGCATGCTCATCCTTTCGCCGCCCCGCCGGTGCCGCCAGCCCCCTACGGCCGGATCTCCTTCGCGTAGTCGCGGCCGCCGCGGACGGTGACGCGCATGATGGCGCCGGCACGCGAGTCGTCCTCCACCAGGTCGACCACGCCCTGGGCGACGTCTTCCGGCTGGAGGATGCCGCCGACCTGCTTGGCCATCTCCTCCATGCGATCCTCGCCGCCTTCGCGGACGAGCGGTGTATCGGTGAAGCTGGGGCAGACGGCGTTGACGCGGATGTTCGCCTCCTCCGCCAGGTAGGCCAGCGAACGCGTGAAGTTGACGACGCCAGCCTTCGTGGCGGCGTAGACCGGCGAGCCCGGCATCGGCAGCAGGCCACCCATCGAGGCTGTGTTCACGATCACGCCGCCGCGGCCTTCCTGCATGGCCCGCACGGCCTGCCGGGTGCCCTCGATGACGGCGGTGAGGTTGATGTCGACGGTCTTCACCCACTCGCCGCTCTCGTCTTCGAACAGCGGCGTGCGGTTGGATATGCCCGCGTTGTTGCAGACGATGTCGAGCCTGCCGAACTCGGAGCGCGCCTTCGCCAGCGCTTCGCCGATCTGCGCCGGGACGGTGACATCGCACTGTACGGCGACGGCCTTGCGGCCGAGCTTGCGGACGGCCTCGGCCGTCTGTTCGGCGCCGGCCAGGTTGAGGTCGGCGGCGACGATGTCGGCGCCGTGTTCGGCCAAGGCAAGGCACATGGCGCGGCCGATGCCCGAACCGCCCCCGGTGACCACTGCGACTTTCCCATCGATCTCCATTGCATCATCCTCCTGTGGGGCCGCTTGCCCGGCCACGCTGCGACCGTACGATACCAGAGCGCGCGACATGCGCAGCAGAGGAGGACCCGCCCGTGCCCATCTTCGCCGTTGGTGACAAGGTCCCGCAGATCCATCC
>SLAK01000347.1 GCA_007126855.1 Dehalococcoidia bacterium
CACTCCGCCAGCCGGTTGATCGTCGCCGCCAGGTAACCCGCCCCGAAGCCATTATCGATGTTCACCACGCTCACCCCCGTCGCACAGCTATTCAACATCCCCAGTAGCGCCGCCAACCCCCCGAACGACGCACCATAGCCCACCGACGTCGGCACCGCGATTACCGGGTTCTGCACCAGCCCGCCCACCACGCTCGGCAGCGCCCCTTCCATCCCCGCCACCACCACCAGCGCATGCGCCGACCGCAGCGCCTCGATGTCGCCCGCCAGCCGGTGGATGCCCGCCACGCCGACATCGTAGAACCGGTGCACCTTAGCCCCCATCAGCGACGCCGTAATCGCCGCCTCCTCCGCCACCGGAATGTCCGACGTGCCGGCGGTGAGCACCGCCACGTTGCCAATCCGCGTGCGAGGCGCAGGGTCGTGCCAGGCCACTCGCGCCGCGGTCTCCACCTGGATTTCCGGGACCGCCTCGCGCAGCGCCGCGATGTGCTCTTTCCCGGCGCGCGTCACAAGCAGCAGCCCGCCGGCGTCGAAGATCTCCCGCGCGATCCGCGCCACCTGCTCCGGTGTCTTGCCCAGCGCGAGCACCACCTCCGGCAGCCCGTCGCGCAATCCCCGGTGATGGTCCACTCGCGCAAATCCCAGGTCCGCGAACGGCGCCGCCTGCAGTCGGCGCAGCGCCGCCTCCACGCTGGTATCCCCGCTCGCCACGGCCGCCAGCAGTTCCCGGGCGGTTTCACTGTCCATGCAGCGGAGTGTACCGCAGAGGATTTACGTTCCGGGCTCGACCTAACCAGTACTTCTGCGAGACCCTACTGCCGATGGCAGTGCGGACCGGTCTTCTGTTGCTGCTCTTTACGGTTGCCTTAACCGCGTGTTCCGGCGCCAGCGCAAGCGACCCTCTCGAGATGCGCGTCAACACTCCCACCCCGACGCCCATTCCGCCAACGCCAACCCCGGTACCCGAAGAGCCCATCGAGCTCATCCTCTCCACTACGCAGGTCTATCAGGCCGGCACGGTCCTCATCTCCGTCACTGGCGATGTCCGCGCCGGTACTATCCATTTCCTGGGCCGCGAACATCCGCTCACCCGGGGCGACCACTCCATGTATTCCTTCGTTGGCATCGATGTCGACGACCCACCTGGCTCCCACCAGGCGCGTGTCGAGTTCGAAACCCACAACGGCAGCCGCGGCACGCTGGAAGCCACCATCGAAGTGCTCAACACCGAGTGGGACGTCGACTACCTCTACTTCGAGCCGGGCGAAGCCGATGACCTCCTGGCGCCCGGCGTCGCGCAGGAAGAAGCGGCGCTGCTGGCCGACATCTACGACCGCTACACGGCCGAAAAGCTCTGGGATGCGCAGTGGCTTGTGCCCACCGAAGGCGGCATCACCGCCCGCTTCGGGTCCCAGCGTTCCATCAACGATGGCCCGCCCGGCGGCCACCACAGCGGCACCGACATCGGCGCCCCCGAAGGCACGCCAGTTATCGCAACCAACAGTGGCTTCGTGATTATGTCGCGCTATCTCGACGTGCGCGGCTACATGGTCATCATCGACCACGGCGGCGGCCTGCTCTCCGGCTATGCCCACCTCAGCGAGATAAATGTCTCCGAAGGCCAGCAGATCGCCGCCGGTGACCTCGTTGGCGGCGTCGGCAACACCGGCCTTTCTACCGGCCCGCACTTGCACTGGGAGATGTCCGTCCACGGCGTTCTCGTCGACCCGTGGCGCTTCGTCGACGGCAGCAATGGCTTCTGACCGCCGGACATCGCAGAATCGATGGGAGGCGTCGACCACGCCGCTTTCCGTGATATGCAGCTATACGTGGAAATCGAAGGCGAAACCGAGCCGCCCGGGGATCCTGTCGGGGGACCCGGGCTCGTCGGCTTCGTATCCTTCGCCGCCATGCGCGGCTTCGGCGCGCAGCACCCCATGCTCGACCTCGCCGACCACCTCTACGAAAAACACCGCGTCCGCCTCGGGCCGCTCACAACCTTCTACGAAGGCCACGTCGAGGACGCCGAGGACGAGGAGAAACTCAACATGACCTGGCAACCAGCAGCCGAGCTCCAGGAATCCGTCGACCAGGCCATCGAAGCCCTCGATTCCGCCGGCGAATGCCGCGATCTGCTCCAGCGTGCACAGGCGGAATCGCTTCCCGCCGACCTGCGCGCCCTGCGTGAACACATCCAGAAGGCAGCCGCCGCCGGCAAACGCGTGCGGCTGAGCTACGCCCTGTGATGCGCCGGCGCCGCTCCGCGCGGCAGGCACGCGAACGCTGGGCGCTTGGCCCTACCCGCTGGCTTGCCGGCCTGACCGACAGCCAGACGGCATGGGCCGCCCGCTACCCCCGTATCGACCGTATCATCGAGCTGCTCGAACTCGGCCCCGGCAAGCGCTACCTGGACATCGGCTGCGGCACCGGAGGCTTCGCAGAAATGCTCGCCACCCGCGCAGGCATGGACGACTTCCCGGTCTGCGCCGGGCTGGCGCCCGAACCCGGCACGGGCCTCATTGCCTGGCCCGAACAACTCCCCTTCGCCGACAACGCCTTCGATTGCGTTACCAGCTTCCACTTCCTCCGCCGCTTCGACGATGACGTCTACCGTGCCTTCGCCGAGGAGCTCTCCCGCGTCCTCGCTCCTGGCGGCGTCGCCATCCTGGCCGACTACGCCCCCGTCGGCGGCGAATGGCTCAATCGGCTGCATCGCGGCCTGCTGCGCTTCGATACCGCCGCGCCCGATCTTCGCGGATGGGGCCGCATCTCCTTGCTGCTCACGCACTGCGGCTTCGGCGCGGTAAACCTGGTCACGCTGGGCCCCGGGATCCTGCCGCCTATTCCGCGCGTCGCCATCGTCCTGCGCCACGTCCCCGAGCCGGCCGCCGTTCCGTCCTATCAGTAGCCCGCCCAATTCAATCAAAGGTCGAAAGGCGCATCTGGCAAGCCGGCTACCACGGGAAACTCCTCGTCGAGCGGTTTCAACTCCCCGAGCACGGCGAGCAGCTCGCTACCCCGCGCTGCCACCCTCCAGCGTCACCACCGTGTCCCCTGAACGGTAGACCCGCGGGATGCGCGGCAGCAGTGCCGCCACCACCTCCCACGAAATCGTCCCGCACAGCTCCGCGACGGAATCAGCCGTGATCTGCTCACTGCCCTGCTGGCCCAGCAGCACCACCTCGTCCCCTTCTTGCGGCCGTCGCGCGAGCGCGCTCAGGTCCACCAAGAACTGGTCCATGCACACCCGGCCCACCATCGGGCACCGCTGGCCATCGACCAGCACCTCGCCCACATTCCCCAGCGAGCGCCGCCAGCCGTCGCCATAGCCCACCGGCACCAGCCCGGCAACCGAGTCGCGCGGCGCACGCCAGGTTAGGCCGTAGCTTACACCCTCGCCTTCGCGCAGCTCGAAAACGCGCGCAAGCCGCGCTTTCAGCGATAGCGCCGGCCGCAGGCCCGGGTCCGGTGTGTTCGGCGGGCAGATGCCGTAGAGCGAAATGCCTGCGCGCACGCCGTCAAAGTGCAGGGCCGGCCTCCGGAACGCCGTCGCCGAGTTCGCCGCGTGCGCATAGGGGATCCAGTCCAGCCGCTCCCGCACCGCGCGGAAGCGTTCAAGCTGCTCCACTGAAAATCCGTCGTCTTCTTCGTCGGCATTCGCCATGTGCGTCCAGATGCCTTCGACGCGGAGGCCGGGCAGCCTGCGGCAATACTCGGCAAGCTCCACCACTTCCTCGTCACCGTTGCCGAAGCGGTGCAGGCCCGTGTCCACCTTCAGGTGCACCATTGCTTTCCTGCCCGCAGCCTGCGCCGCGGCCGAAAACGCGTCCGCCAGATGCTTGCTGTGAATAGTGCACGTTATGTCGTATGAAACGCACGACGCGGCATCGCCCGGGAAAGCGTGGCCCATCACGATGATCGGGCTCTGGACGCCCGCCGCACGCAACGCGACTGCCTCCGAAACCCACGCCACGCCCAGCCGCTCAACCCCCTGGCTTTCGAGCCATCGCGCAAGCGGGACCGCGCCGTGACCATAGGCATTGGCCTTGATCACCGCAATCACTTCCGTGGACGGCTGCAAAACGCTCCGGATGGCGGCCACATTCGCAGCCATCGCCTCCAGGTCGACTTCGACCCAGGCGTTGAGGTCCGCCGTCGCCGCCGCGTAGGCGCTCAATGACGGGGCGTCCGCTTGTGATTGTGCCACCGGCGAACCGCTCCTTTTCCCATCGTTGCTCGGGCTTTGACGGCCCTGAATGCCAAGCCTAGCATCGAACCGGTGAAGGCGAGATACAACCTCCCGGTTATTGGACTCGCCTTGGTCGTGCTTCTGTCCGCCTGCGGCTCGAACAACGGCGATGAAACGCCAGTGCCAACACCGGAACCGACCGCCGTGGAAGAGGAGGCGCGAAGTCCCCTGCCCACGCCTGCGCCAATCGTCGGTCTCGATGGCGCCCAGCAGGCTCTCCGCGATGGCCGCTTCGAGGCAGCCGCAGCCGCATTCGAAGCCTTCGCAGATGAAGGTGGCGGGCAAGAGGAACAGGCCAGCGCCTACCTGGGAGCCGGCGTGGCCTGGCACGAAGCCGGCGAACCCGAACGCTCCATCCAGGCCTTGCGCCGCGCCCACGATGCCGCCCCGGCTGACTCCCAGCTTCGCCGCCGCTCCGGCTACCTCCTGGCGACCCGCCTCCGCGAAGCCGGCGCCAGCGAGCAGGCTGCCAACGTCCTCCAGCCCCTGTACGCGCAACCGCACGACGACGTGCTCCAGCCCTATATCGACGCCGCCTTTGCCAGCGCCGCGGCCCAAAGCGGCCATCGCCATATCGCGGAAGACGCCTGGGACCGTGCCCTCGCCGCGCCGGACATCCCGCGCAGCCTCGAAACCTCGATCCTGCGCGAACGCGCCCAGTCCGCCCTCAGGCAAGGCGATCGGTCCGCGGCCGGGCGCTGGATGTCGCAACTCGCAGGCGCGGTCACGACCACCGCCGACCGATTCCTCCTTGCCCAGATTGCGATCGCACTTGACAACGAAGGGCTCTGGGCAGACCAGCTCCGCCAGGTCATCGAAGACTCCCCGGGCACCGCGGATTCGCTCCGCGCGATCGAGCTCCTCGAGAAGCACCGGGTGGATGTCGATGGCGGCCTGGTGGGCTTCGCGCTGTACCGTGCGCGCCAGTACGGCGATGCCCGGGAGGTTCTCTACGAGGCGCTCGACGAACCGGGCATCACCCCTGAGGACCGCACCTTCCGAACCTACTACCTGGCCGCTTCCTACGACGACGACGGTATGCATGCCGAGGCCATCCCACTCTATGACGAGGCCGCTGAGCACGCACCGTGGTCACCATTCGCCCATCGTGCGAAGTACTGGGCTGCACGAGCGGCCGAGCTCATGGACGACAACGGAGAGGCCGCGCGCCGCCACCGCGAGCTCGCGCTCAACGGCCCCCATGGCGAATTCACCGGAGAATCGACCTTCCGCGCCGGCTTCCTGCTGCTGGAGGAAGGAGACCCCGCCGGCGCCGTCGAAACGTGGGAGGTGCTCGACCTGGGCGACGATGGCCGTGCGCTCTACTGGAAGGGCCGCGCGCAGGAAGAGCTGGGCAATACCCCCCAGGCGGAGACGGCCTACCGCGAGGCGCAGGGTCGCGATCCGCTGTCCTTCCATGGCATGGAGGCGGCGCGCAGGCTCGGGGACCCTGTGGACGACGATGTGACGTTCGAACCGCTTGAACCGCCGGGCGAACCCGACTGGGACGAAATCGCCGCCTGGCTAACCGGGGTCGAAGATGCCACCGCGCCTCTACCCCTCGAATCGGCGGCAAACGAGCTGGCAAGCATGGGCATCCGGTCCCACGCGCGGGAGATTATCCGGGAAGCCGAGGCCGAACCGCTGGCCAGGTTGCGCGCCGCCTGGGAACTGCAGTTGACGGATTTGGTGGCGCGCGAAGCGACGCGGATCATCAACGACAGCGGGCTCGCGACCGCCAATGCTCCGCGGTCTCTCCTGCAACTCGCATATCCCGTAGATTATGTCGTGTTGCTGAATGAGCTGGGCGCCAGGTACGACGTCGATCCGCTCTTTCTCGCCTCGATCATCCGCGTCGAGAGCTTCTGGGAGCGTGAGGCGGTCTCCATCGCGGGCGCCCGTGGCCTCACCCAGGTCATGCCCGCCACCGGCGAAGACATCGCGGTTCACCTCGGCGCCGATGGCTGGACCGTGGACGACCTCTTCCGTCCCGTCGTGAGCCTGGAATTTGGCGCCTTTTACATCGCGCGGCAGCTCGATAGCTTCGGCAATCCCTACCATGCGCTGGCCGCGTACAACGGCGGTGCCGGCAACGCCATTCACTGGGCCGAGGCTGCCGCCGGGGGATCGCCCGCGGACTTCGTGGAGCACGTCACCTTCAACGAGACGCAGCGCTACGTCCGCTATGTCATGAGCGCATACGCGCATTACCGGCATGCGTATCGCGGAGAGCGCTAAGTTTGCCGTAATCCGCGCTACACTGGTAGCGTGGTGCTTCGGATAGAACGAGGGAGTCTCCATGTCTACGAAGAGGACTTACCAGCCGCACCGGCGGAAGCGTGCCCGCAAGCATGGGTTTCGCCATCGGATGGCGACGCGCGCGGGTCGCGCGATCCTGAAGGTGCGCCGCCTCCGTGCGCGCAAACAGTTAACGCGCGTCTAACGAGTGTAGCCGTGCAGCGCTCCAGGCGACTGCGCAAAGGTCGAGAATTCGACACTGTTTACAGGGAAGGGACCGTGATGCGCGGTCCCTTTTTCGTGCTGCGACACCATCCCAATAGTCTGGACCATCCGCGCTGGGGTTTTGCGGTCGGGAAGCGCCTTCTGAAGCGCGCGACGGCGCGGAATCGTGTGCGAAGGCGTTTGCGTGAGGCTGCGCGCCTCTCCGGGATAACGGGTAGCCATGACATCATTCTGACTGCCCGCGAGCCCGCGGTCCGGGCGTCGTTCGGGGATGTGGTGAGGTCGCTCCGGAAGTTGGCGCGCCGCGCAGGGATTCCGGCCGGGGAGAGGCCCGAGGCATGAAGTATCCCATCTTGTGGCTGGTGCGGCTGTACCAGGTCACGCTATCCGGGCTGATGCCTAACGTGTGCCGGTATCAGCCGACGTGTTCGCAGTACATGTACGAGGCAGTGGGCCGGTTCGGGGCGGTGCGAGGCGGTTGGCTTGGCCTGCGGCGGCTTGGCCGGTGCAATCCGTGGGGCGGCATGGGCTACGACCCCGTGCCGGAACGTGTTTCACGTGAAACGGAGAGCGAGCGGGACCGCGACTAAGAGCAGACGTTTCACGTGAAACGCCCGGCGAGAAGCGCGCCGACGGTGACTGGAAGGTGCAGTTTCGAGCCCGGGCGTTGTTTCACGTGAAACTGCCGGGCCGAAGGATGATGTTGAGGCGGCCACCCGCGGCTGCTGTTCCACGTGAAACACACGGACCGCAACGGCATGCTTTGCCCGCACAGGGCTGGTTTCACGTGAAACGAGCCCTGTGCACTGGCCACCGAGGCGCGAGAACAGGTGCGCCCCCGCCACTTCGCGCCCCTGCGCCCTATAACGCAAGACCCTGCTAGCATGAAGCCGTGCCCCGCCTACCTCGAAAAGTACTCCTTGTGGGCCTGACTGCCGCTGCCGGACTCTTCTTGGCCGCATGCGGCGGCCTCGCCAACCCCGAAGGCTGGTCAACACCAAGCTTCCAGAACGATACGCTCTACTACTTCCCCGATCGGGATACCCTCGTCGCCGTCGAGGTCGACGAACAGGGACCGCGTACCGCGGTCTGGTCCTTCCCCGATACGGCCCTGGAAGATGAGCGTGATATCGACGTCGAAGCCGTCTACGGCGACCTGGTCGTCACCGACGACGCCATCTACTTCGCCGGTTGGGAAGGTCATGTCTATGCGGTCGAGCCTGAAGAGGGGCGCCTGCTCTGGACCACCCACAATCGGATCTCCATCACCGGCTCGGTCGTGGGCGGGGTACTGCACCACGACGGTCGACTCTTCTTCGGCACCACTGAGGGCCATTTCTATGCCCTGGAGGCGGAAACCGGCACTATCGCACCGGGGTGGCCCGAAGAAGGCTTCACCTTCGATAAGGGCATCTGGGCCACGCCGGTGCTCCTCGGCGACAGGATCTTCATCGGCACCATGACGGGCGAGGTCCACGCCATCTCTCCCGATGACGGCTCGCCCGTGTGGGCAGACCCCTTCGAAAGCGGGACCGGCGCTATCCCTGAACTCGCGCTCATCGACGAGCGGCTGCTCTTCGTGCCCACCCTCGGAAAAACGGTCTATCTCCTGGATCCCGATACCGGGCAGGAAGCTTATCCGTCCTTCCTCACCGAAGACTGGGTCTGGACAACGCCTGCGTACGGCGACGACTTCGCGTACTTCGGAGATTTCGCCGGCCTTATTCATGCACTTGACATAACCAGTGGCCGGGATCGCTGGACCTTCGATACCGGCGCCAAGGTGAAGGCCGGGCCCGCCATCGTGGGTGACGTCCTGGTCGTCGCCGACCGCGAGCCGGTGGTGCATTTCATCGATATCGACTCCGGCGAACGGCTGAACGCCGTCCCCCTCCAGGGTGCGGGCACCGTGCGGGCGAACGTGGTAGAGCGCGGCGGTGTAGCCTATGTGTTGACCACCAACGGCCGGCTCTTTCGCGCCGAACCAGATCGCCTGGCCGTGACTGAGGTGTCTATAACGGGGGCGCCGAATTGATCGGCACGATTTTCGACACCATCCTGCTCGACCCCATGGTGAACATCCTCGTGGTGCTCACCGAACTGCTCTTCGGCAGCTTCGGCATCGCCATCATTGCCTTCACCATCCTGATCCGCATCGCGACCTTCCCGCTCACCCTCCGCCAGCTCAACCAGACCCGCGCGATGCAGCAGCTCCAGCCAACCATCCAGGAACTGCAAAAAAAGTACAGCGATCCGAAGCGCCGCCAGCAGGAAATGATGAAGGCCTACCGCGAAGCCGGCGTGAACCCGCTCGGCTGTATCGGGCCCATGCTCCTGCAGTTCCCCATCCTCATCGCCCTCTTCTACGCCATCCGCGCTGTCCTGCCCCAGTCCCCCGAAGCCCTCGAAGGCCTCTCCGGCCGCCTCTACGACATCGCCTTCATCCAGCACGCCGTTCCCCTCGAGGAGTACTTCCTCGGCCTCGATCTCCGCAGTCCCAGCATCATCATGGTGTTCTTCGTCGCCACCACCACCTGGGCCCAGATGAAGACCACCGTCATGTACACCACCGACGACCGCATGAAGATGCAGCAGCAGCTTATGACCTGGATGCTGCCTGTCATGCTTGGCTTCTTCGCCCTCAGCTTCCCCAGCGGCCTGTCCCTCTACTGGACCGTCAACTCCGTAGTCGGCGTGGGCTTTAACATAGTCACCTACGGCTTCCCGGCGCTCGGCATCCAGCCACTCATCTCCGTCCGTCAACCTCCCAAGAAACCCGAAGAACAGCCCGAAGAAGGACCTGCCGCCGAGCCAGCCTCCACCAAGTCCGCCGCCAGGTCATCTTCCGCAGCTACAAAACCATCCCGAACGAGGACCTCCCATGGATCACGTCGAAGCAAGCGGCAAAACCGTCGAAGACGCTCTTAACGCCGCCCTTAAGCAACTCGGCGCCACCATCGAAGACGTTGAACTCACCGTGCTCGATGAAGGCCGCCGTGGATTCTTCGGCGCCGGTGCCCGCGAAGCCCGCGTCCGCGTCGAACTCGTCCGTCCCGCCTCCACCGCCCCCGCCCAGGCCGGGGAGCGAGAATCCAGGGAAGGCGAAGGCCGCCGTGGCCGCGGAGGACGCCGCCGTGGCCGCCGCGGTGGCCAGCCGGAAGGCCGCCCGGAAGGCCGCCCGGAAGGCCGCCGGCAGCAGCGCACATCCTCCCGCCGCAGCTTTGAGACACCCGCGCCCGAACTCACTGACGACGCCTTCCGCCGCCCCGCGAACGGCGACGTGGAAGAAGAGCCAGCCGCCGAAACACGGCCCTCCCGCGGCGGCCGTGGCCGCCGAAGCTCCGATGGCTCACGTCAGCGCCAGCAGGCCGCGCCAACCGTCGAACCCAACATCGACCACGAACTGGTCGATATGGCCGCGACCATCGTCGACGACGTCCTCCGCATCCTGGATGTCGATGCTGACATAACGCTGCGCGAGCCAGTCAGCATCGGCGACGGCCGCGGCACCGCGCTCGCTGTCATCGATGTCGATGGCGACGACCTTGGCGCTCTCATCGGCCGCCGCGGCGATACCCTGCTCCATCTCCAGTACCTGGTGAACCTCATCGTCAGCCGCCGCTTTCCCGGCGAAGGCGGGATCACCCTGGATATCGCGCACTACCGCCAGCGCCGCGAAGAGCAGCTCGTCGACCTGGCCTCCCGCATGGCCGACCGGGTCCGCGAACACGGTGGCCCCATTACCCTTGAGCCAATGTCCGCGGCCGATCGCCGCCTGGTCCATCTCTCGCTGGCCGACGACCCCGATGTCGTCACCCACAGCACCGGTGAAGGCGAAAGCCGCAAAGTTGTCATAAGTCAGCGCCGGTGATGCGGCGCATGGGAGGAATGCCACGCAGGTCATTGTCGCCGGCAACGTTGTAGAAGACCGTCAGCCCGGTGGAGGCTGGTCACCGGGTGGTCCTTCCCTCTATTCTGCGCGCATGGCGCAGGCGCTCGGCGCTCGTGTGCTCCTCATCACGGGCGTTCATCCCGGCTTCGACCGGTCGGTCTTCGCGGGCCTCGACCTCGCCTCCGTCACAGTCCCCTCCAATCCGCGCTACGAAAACACCTACGACAGCGCCGGCAACCGCACCCAGCGGCTCATCGACCCCGGCTCCCCGCTCGGTGGCATAGATTGGCAGGCGCTTCCCCGGGCCGATGTTCTCATCCTGGCGCCCGCCTATCACGAGCTGGCCTCCTGGCCGCCGGTCGAATCCGGGGTTGCCGCCGTCAGCCTGCAGGGCGCGCTCCGCTCCACCACCCCGGATACGCGCGTCGTCCCCATAGCCAGTCCCGAAAACGCAGCCATGCCGCTCTGCCCGCCGCATGCCTTTGTCTTCTTCAGCGAAGAAGACACGCCCGAGGCCGATGCCCTGGCATCCTCCCTCGCCGCGCGCGGCCTCACCGTCGTCGTCACTCGTGGCTACCACGGGGCGACGCTTTTCCGTGGCACGGCGGTTGAACCACACTCAGCGATTCCCACGGTGCGCATGGTGGATCCAACAGGAGCAGGCGACTGCTTTTCCACCACGTTCATCGTGCGCTATGCCGAAACAGGGGATACGGGGGACGCCATGCGATATGCACTCGCAGCCGGAGCACTGGCAGTCGAAGGGGACGGCCTCGCCGCTGTCCCAACACGCCAGGCCATCGAACAACGCCTTGCGCAGGTGGCAGCCTGATGGCGGCGCGCGTGGTCACCTTCGCAAACCAGAAAGGCGGCGTCGGCAAAACCACCACCGCCGTCTCCCTCTCCGTCGCTCTCGGCAGGCGTGGCCAGCGCGTCTTGCTCGTCGACCTCGACCCGCAGGCCAATGCCACCAGCGCCGTCGGTGTCGGCGGCGCTGACTCGCTCGGCACCTACGACGCCCTCCTCGGCGACGCCGAAGCCCGGGACTGCATCGTCCACGTCAAGGACGAATATATCGACCTCATGCCCTCGCGCTCAGCCCTGGCCGGCGCCGAAGTCGAGCTCGTGCCCGCCATGGCCCGCGAACGCAAGCTCGATGCAGCCATCGCCCCCGCCCGCGACAGCTACGACTGGATCTTCATCGACTGTCCGCCTTCCCTCGGCCTCCTCACCATCAACGCCCTCACCGCCAGCGACTACGTCATCGTCCCGGTCCAGTGCGAATACATGGCGCTCGAAGGACTCAGCCGGCTCATGGAAACCCTGGAGCTCGTCCGCAACAACCTCAACAGCCGCCTCAACATGCTCGGCGTCGTCCTCACCATGTACGACGGCCGCACTCGCCTCTCGCAACAGGTCGCCGACGAAGTACGCGACCACATCCGCAGCACCTTCAACACCATCATCCCCCGGGCTGTGCGCCTCAGCGAAGCGCCCAGCCACGGGTTGTCCATCTACCGCTATGACCCCGGTGGCCGTTCCGCAACGGCCTACGACGACCTCGCCGGCGAGGTCCTGGAACGCGCAGGAGTAGCCGTATGACACAGCCAAAACGTGGACTCGGCCGCGGACTCGACGCCCTCATCCCCGGGCGCACCCAGCCACCCGGCGAATCGCACCCGGCACCGCCACACGGCGAACCAGCCGTGCCGCCCGACCCCGTCGATATCCCCGCATCCGTCCGGCGCGGAACGCCCGAAATGCTCGATATCGACCTCATCGCGCCCAATCCCGAGCAGCCGCGCACCCACTTTGAGCCGGAACGGCTCCGCGAACTCGCGGAGTCCATAACCCAGCATGGCATCATCCAGCCGCTCGTTGTCAGCCGTGACGACGACGGTGGCTACCGCCTGGTCGCCGGCGAACGGCGCCTGCAGGCAGCCCGGCTTTCCGGCCTCCATACCGTCCCCGTCGTCGTCCGGGAAGCCGCCGACGCCGAGCTCCTTGAACTCGCCCTCATCGAAAACATCCAGCGCGCCGACCTCAACCCGATCGAGGAAGCGCAGGCCTACCGCCGCCTGGTCGAGGAATACGGCCTCACCCAGGAAGAAGCCGCGAAGCGCGTCGGCAAGAGCCGCGCCGCCGTCGCCAACGCCCTCCGCCTCCTCCAGCTCGAGCAGGAAATCCGCCGCAGCCTGGTCGAAGGCGAGATCAGCGAAGGCCACGCCCGTGCGCTGCTGGGGCTGACCGATAGCAAGCAGCGCGTCGAAGCCTGGCGCGAAGTGGTGAAACGCCGCCTCAGTGTCCGCGATACCGAAGCCCACGTCCGGCGGCGCCTCAATCAGGCCAACATGGTCGCCGCCGGCCCCTCGGCGCCACCATCCATGCAGCGCCGCGATGTCATGATCATCGACATCGAACGGCGTCTCCAGCGCGCCCTTAGCACCCGCGTCACCGTTCAGGCGCAGCGCAAGGGCGCCCGCATTGTCATCGAATGCTATAGCGCTGAAGAGTTCGATAGCGTTGTCCGCCAGATTGCTGGCGGCGAAGACGAGGAGGACGAGATTTGAAGATCGACGAGCGCCTCGCAGAACTTGGCATCACCCTTCCCAAGGCGCCGCCACCCGCAGGGCTCTATTCTCCCGCCCTCCAGTCGGGCTCCATGCTGTTCATCTCGGGCCAGGTGCCCGCTGCCGATGGCAAGATCCTGGCGCAGGGCAAATGCGGCGACACCATCAGCGTCGAAGAAGGCGCAAAGCTCGCTCGCCAGTGCACGCTTAATGCCCTGGCCATCGCGAAGGAACACCTGGGCAGCCTCGATCGCATCAAACAGGCCGTGCGCGTCGGCGGCTACGTGGCCAGCGCGCCCGGATTTGGCGAACACCCCAAAGTGATCAACGGCGCTTCCGAACTGCTCTTGGAGGTCTTCGGAGAACCGGGCCGCCACGCCCGCATCGCCATCGGCGTCGCCGAACTGCCCCTGGGCGTGCCAGTGGAAGTCGAGTTCCTCTTCGAAGTGGAATAGATCCCATCATCTGCCAGTGACAGGCTATCCGCGGCAGCGATCTGCCGCCGCCGGCCATCGTGCTTTCCGGGGCTAAGACTGCTGCTGAGGTGTCGCGCTCTCGCCGCTGTCGCCCGCCTGCCGCGAACCTTCCTGCCCCGCCGTGGCCTGGCCGTGACCGCTCTGGAAATCGTAAGTGCTGTACTCGCCCTGCACGTCAGGGCTCATTCGCTCTTCCAGTTCGGTGTGCTCTGCCTCAACCGGCGCCCCACTGCTCCACGGCCAAAGTCGCATCGTGTGTCCCTCCAGGAACTTACGTCCTCATTCTGAAACATGATCGTAACAAACCGCGGCCGCTCACACACCTCCCCGAATGGGGAAATTCCACCGATCCTTCGGTCCTTTTCCCGCCCCTTGCCAGGCTGCGCACCGCATCCTGCCGCCCCTTGTGAACGCCGGCATCCCCGGTACAATTCGCCCAACCATCGAGGGAGCAACAACCATGAATTGGAAGCAGCAATACCAGGATAAGCTCCTGACCCCGGACCAGGCCGCGAAGCGCATTAACTCTGGCGAGCGTGTCTGGTTCGGCATGTTCACCTCCAATCCCGAAACCATGTCGAAAGCCGTCTTCGCGCGCAAAGACGAGCTCCGCGACGTCGAACTCCACCACTATGTTTCGCCCTTCCTCTGGTGCGTCCCCGAGGCAGCCGAAGCCTTCAAGCTTGTCACCGGCTTC
Source organism: Dehalococcoidia bacterium (assembly GCA_007126855.1). GTDB lineage: Bacteria > Chloroflexota > Dehalococcoidia > Tepidiformales > Tepidiformaceae > SLAK01. The sequence goes on from SLAK01000347.1 coordinate 14,350, forward strand.
ACCACTGCCGCCGACCGCCAGCAGGTCCAGGCGGGCATGGCCGACTACCTGCCGCTCGGCAACTTCCGCGAATCGTGGGTCAAGAGCGCCCTCGGCGGCCGTTTCGACGTCTGCCTGGTCAAGACCTCCCCGCCCGACCACAACGGCTACCTCAGCCTGGGCACCGCCCTCTGGGCCAACCGCACCGTCATGGATATCTCCGACCGCATCATCTGCGAAGTCGACGAACGCCTCATTCGCACCCACGGCGAAAACTGGGTCCACATGTCCGAAGTCGACTGCCTGGTCGAGCACAACCCCGCCGACGACCTCGAGCCCGCCATCCCTCCGCGCACCCAGGAAGTCATCGACGCCACCGAAGTCGTCGGCACCCTCCTCGCCTCCGAGATCATCAACGATGGCGACACCCTCCAGATTGGCATTGGCGACGTTACCTCAGCCCTCGCCCTCTACCTCGGCGAAAAGCGTGACCTCGGCATCCAGACCGAGCTCATCCCAGGCGGCATCGTCGACCTCGTCGAGCGCGAAGTCGTCACGGGCCGCAAGAAGCAGATCGCGCCGGGCAAAGTCGTCGGCTCCGCCTTCGCCGTCCTTCCGCCCGAGGAAGCCGCCCGGGCGCATATGCACCCACGATTCGAGCTCTGGGACTTCTGCCACACCGACGACCTCCGCACCCTGGTGCAGGAACACGACTTCGTCGCCATCAACAATGCCCTCCAGGTTGACGTCACCGGCCAGGTCACCGCCGAAACCCTTGGCGGGCGTGTGTACAGCGGCCCGGGCGGGCAGACGGTCTTCGCTGTCGCCTCCTCCTATTCCGAAGGCGGCCGCTCCGTCATCGCCCTGCCTTCCAGCTCAACCGTCAACGGCGAGCGGCATTCCCGCATCGTGCCCGAGCTCACCCCGGGCACCATGGTCACCGTGCCGCGCACCTTCGTCGACTACGTGGTCACCGAGCAGGGCATCGCCACCCTCCGCGGCAAGACCGTCCGGCAGCGCGTCGACGAGCTCTGCTCCGTGGCCCACCCCGATTGCCGCGCCGACGTGCGCGCCCAGGCGCGGAAGATCTACAACGTGTAGCTCTTCCGCATTGCCCCGTTCCTGTGTACTGTCGAATGCGAACCTGGCTGAAGACAGCAGGTCCCTGTGTGACCCGCATTTCGCGGGAGGGATAAGCCGCAAGGCGCCTGCCGAGGCACAAGGAAGCAATTCGGGCTCCTCCATGCCCTTGCTGCGTCCCTGCCCCGGCGGCAGGGATTTGTCGTTTCCGGCCCCACCCCCAAGGAGATGCATATGCCCACTCCCCGTAAGGTGGCGATGCTGGAGGAGATCCGCCGAAGCATCGAAGGGGCCACGGTCGTGATCAGCGCAGATTACCGCGGGCTCTCCGTAGCCCAGATGACAAAACTGCGCCGCGCCCTCCGCCCCGCCGATGTCGAATTCCGCGTGGTCAAAAACACCATCGCCTCCATGGCCGCCGAAAAGGCCGGCCATCCCGATATGGCGCAGCTGCTCGATGGACCGTCTGCCTTCATCTTCGGCCGTGGCGACCCCATCGCGCCTGCCAAAGCCCTTACCGAACACGTCCGCGATGAACGCCTCAACGTCACCATCCACGGTGGCTGGCTCGATGGCCGCGTGCTCAGCGCCGGTGAAGTCCAGGACCTCGCCGCACTGCCTTCGCGCGACCAGATGATCGCCGACGTCGTCGCCAAGATGCAGAGCCCGCTCTACAACTTCTCGGGGCTCCTCCAGTCCACCATCCGTAACTTCGCCGGCCTCATCGATGCCCGCGCAAACCAGCTCGAAGAAGCCGGCCAGGCCGCCTGAGCACCCCACCACACACAAGGAGCACATCCCATGGCAACCAAAGTCGAAGACGCACTCGAAATCATTAAGGGCATGACCCTCCTCGAACTCCGCGACCTCAACAAGGCCATCGAAGACGAGTTCGGCATCACCGCCGCCGCCCCCATGATGATGGCCGGCGCACCCGGCGCTGGCGCCGAAGCCGCTGCCGCCCCCGCCGCCGAAGAAAAAGACGAATTCACCGTCACCCTCAAGTCCTTCGGCGACAACAAGATCAACGTCATCAAGGCCATCCGCGAAGTCGTCAGCGGCCTCGGCCTCAAAGAAGCCAAGGACCTCGTCGAATCCGCCCCGGCCAAAGTCAAGGAAGGCGCCACCAAGGACGAAGCCGAGAGCATCAAGGCCAAGCTTTCCGAAGCCGGCGCCGAAATCGAGCTCTCCTGACCGTTTCGCGTTCTACGCGTCAACGCCAAAGCGCCCGGCGGCATTGCCGGGCGCTTCTCTTTGCTCGCCGGCCAGGTGTCCCGGCCCGGCGAGCAACGTACCCAGGACTTCCTCCGCGCCGTCCTCGAACACGCCTAGCACGCCAGTCCGCGCATGACCATTGCCACACCGGCGAAGCTCGCTAGAGTGACCCCATGAAGGTCGTTACCTGGAACGTCAACTCCCTGCGCGCCCGCCTTGCCCGCACCATCGCCCTCGTCGAGCGCCACCAGCCCGATATCCTCTGCCTCCAGGAAACCAAAGTCACCGACGAGCTCTTCCCCTTCGAAGAGTTCTCCCTCCTCGGCTACCACGCCGCCACCCACGGCCAGAAAAGCTACAACGGCGTCGCCATCCTCAGCCGCGAACCGCTCGACGACGTCACCAGGGGCTTCACTGGCGACCCCGCGCCCGAGCAATCCCGCGTCATCGCCGGCACCGCCGGCGGCATCCGTGTCGTCAATCTCTACGTCGTCAACGGCAAATCAATCGACCACCCCGACTACCAGCTCAAGCTCAAGTGGCTCGACGCACTCAACGACTGGCTCGCCGCCACCTGCCGCTTCGAAGAGCCCGTACTCATCGTCGGCGATTTCAACATCGCCCCCGAAGACATCGACGTCCACGACCCCGAGTTCTGGCGTGGCCAGGCCCACTGCACCGACGCCGAACGTGAACGCTTCCGTGGCCTCATGACCGGCAGCCTGCGCGACCTCTTCCGCCAGTGCCATCCCGAAGACCAGCGCTTCACCTGGTGGGACTATCGCAACGGCGCCTTCCACAAAGGCCACGGCCTTCGCATCGACCTCGCCCTGGCCACCCCCGTCCTGGCAGGGCGCTGCACCAGCGTCGACATCGACCGCCAGGAGCGCAAACTCACCACCGGCGAAGGCAAACCCAGCGACCACGCCCCCGTCATCGTCGAGCTCGACTGGCCGTAGTCACCGTTTCAGGCGCTACGGTTCCACGGACTTGCCGTGCTGATCCAGCATGAGGACACGCAAGCCGGGAACCCGCTGGAACTCTGCGACGTTCCGCGTCAGCAATGCATGGGCGTCGGCCATCGTTGTTGCGGCGATGAGCAAATCTGCGGAGCCAACCGCGATACCTTGCTGTCGCAGCTCCACCCGTAGTTGCGCATGCACTCGTGCCTCGGATTCGCCGAACGGGATTACCGGACATCGGGAGACTGCCGCATCGATCAGCGCCAGTCGTCCGCTGCGACGAGAATCCGTGTCTGCAAGATGCGCGCCAACGAGCACCTCGGATACCGTGATTGAAGCCAGGAAGGACTCATCAGGGAGGGTGTGCAGCAGTTCTTCGGGCCGTTCGCGTCCTGTCCGCTCAATCTCGATGATGATCGACGAGTCGACTACGATTCCCAAGGTTCTGTAACCACGGTCTCATTGATGAGTTCGCGTGCTGTCGCCAGGTCGCGCTCAAAGTCTTCGTCTACCGGTTCATCCTGCAGTCGCAACTCAAGGAAGCCTCGCAGTCCCCCCGACGGCCTGGAAGGCGGGATCCTCGCAACAACCTCACCGTCCTGCTCGATCTCCACCACCTCGCCCCGCTCCAGGCTCTTGCGCACTTCGTCGCTCAGGCTGTTCACGTCTACGCGTATCGCCATGGCCACAGTCTAGCACCACGCATACCGGGGACCCGGCGTACGCGCCTACCCGGTCATCCGGCGCTCGGGCCCGGCAGCACCTCAAGCCCTCGCACCTGCGCGAACTCCCGCACATTGTAGGTCATTACCGAATGTCCATTCGCAAGAGCCGTCGCCGCGATTATCAGGTCGCGCTCACCGATGGGCGTCCCCGCCCGGCGCAGCCCCACCTGTAGGCGGGCATGCTCCCGGGCTTCCCGTGCAGCGAAGGGAAGCATCGGAAGTTCGCGCGTCACCACCTCCAGGAAGCGCTCGCGATAGGCGCGAGCCCGATCCGTGCGAGCCATCAGGACCCCGACAAGGAGCTCCGACAGGACGATGCCCGACAGGAAACCAGTCTCATCTTGCCCGAAGGAGGGTATGGTATCCCTTCCCTGTCGCTCGAGCTCGACGAGCACCGAGGTGTCAATTACGACTCCCAAGGAGTTGGTCCAATCGGTGCGTTCCCGGATTCGCGGATGCGCCGGAGATCGTCTGTGAAGTTCTCGTCTGGCGGGCCAAGCTTTGCCAGTTCTTCAGCTAGCCGACCGAGCGTGCCAGGCCGCGCCCCCGGCTCCAGCCGGCCCACAACCTCCCCATCCCGCTCAATCTCCACCACTTCGCCGCGCTCCAGGCTCTCGCGCACCTCGTCGCTCAGGCTGTTCACATCCACGCGTATCGCCATGGCCATAGTCTAGCACCACACTCACCGCGCCCCGCCGACTGCCTGGGAATCCCTACCCCTGCCAGACCGGGTTGTAACAGGCCACTTCCCGCCCGCCTTCATGCCGCTCCAGGGCCGGCGGCGGGTCAGTGCGGCACACCGACATTGCCTTGGTGCACCGGGGCAAGAAGGGGCAATGCTCGGCAGGCTCCTCCAGCTCCGGCGGCGCTCCCGGGATTGCCGCAAGCTGGCTCTGCGGCGAGACCAGCCGCGGCAGCGATGCCAGCAACGCAGCCGTGTACGGGTGCAGCGGGCTGTCCATGATCTGCTCCGGCGTCCCCGTCTCCACGATCCTGCCCGCATACATCACCGAAACATGGTCTGCCATCTGCGCGACCACGCCGAAATCGTGTGTGATCAGCAGGATGCTCGTCCCCCGTTCCTGCCGGAGCTCTTCCAGCTGCGCCAGGATCTGCGCCTGGATGGTCACGTCCAGCGCGCTCGTCGGCTCGTCCGCGATCAACAGGAACGGGTCCAGCGCCGTGGCGATGCCGATCATCACCCGCTGGCACATCCCACCCGAAAGCTGAAACGGGTACGACTTCGCGATACGCTGCGGGTCCGAAAGGCCCACCCGCGAAAGAATGTCCACGGTCTGCCGTTTCGCTTCTTTCTTCTTGATCGGCAGGTGGCTTGTCAGCATCTCCGCCACCTGGTCTTCCACGGGA
>SLAK01000410.1 GCA_007126855.1 Dehalococcoidia bacterium
CGAACTGGCCGTCGGCGATGGCGAAGGTGATGACCTGGGTGAAGCGGGCAAGGCGGGGACCGCCGTGCTGCTCCTCTTCAGCCTGGCGCTTCATCTTGCCGTCTTCGTAGGCCCAGCCGCCGACGGCGACGAGCGCCGCGACGATGGAGGCCCCGAGCAGCGGCCCGGTGAAAGCGCTGTCGCGGTCGTTGACCCACCAGACTAGCGCGCCGCCGAGGAGCAGCAGGGAAATGCCGACGATGAGTGGCCACACGCTGGGCTCAGGCAGGTGTGCGTCCGGCCCAAACTCTGCGTGGTGTGAATGTTCCTCGCTCTGATAATCCGCCATCGATAAAGAAAACTCCTGGTCAGCCCCTCACTGGCTCAGGGGACGATATAGAGGATCGTGAAGAGCGCGATCCACACGACGTCCACGAAGTGCCAGTACATTGAACAGGCCCGAACGGCTTCGTGCCCCTGTGCGGTGAACTGTCCGGCCAGCGCGCGCATGAGCACGATGAAGATGAACACCACACCGCCGGCCACGTGCGCCCCGTGGAACCCGGTCAACGTATAGAAGGTCGTACCAAAGATGGTATCCGAAACCCCGAATTCGAGCACGGAATAGTCGTACATCTGCATCGCCAGGAAGACGATGCCCAGGGCGAGCGTGATGAACAGTCCCCAGATGAGGCCGCTGTTGTTCCCCTTCTGGATCTGGAATTCAGCCCACTGGATGGTGATCGAACTGGTGATGAGGACAGCCGTGGCGATGGCCGGCACGGCGACGTGCAGGTCAAAGTTGACCCCGGCAGCGATTTGCTCAGGAGTGAGCAGCTCCGTTGGCGGCCAAGACGGCGCGTCGGCGCGCGCGATGAAGTACGCAGCAAAGAGGCCGCCGAAGAACATAACTTCCGAAGCAAGGAAGAGGATGAAGCCAAGCATCCCCTTGCTCAGCTCGCCATGGCGTGGGTGCTGTGTAGTTACCATTCCTGCTTGCTCCCAAGCGTGTTGCTCAACTCCGAGGTGCTCCCGTTCTGGTGGTTCATCAATGCCTGCCCATCAGGTCGGGATGGCGGCGGTCGAAGAGCGGCCGCTCCGAGTGCACCTCGGGCAACTCGTCGAAGTTGTACGTGGGTGGCGGCGACGTGGTGGCCCATTCCAGCGTGTTGCCCTGCCATGGGTCATCCGACTGATCCTTCGGCCGCAGGAACGCCGCGACGACCGCTGCGATGAAGAAGAACATGCCCACGCCCATGATGTAGGAGCCGGAGGACACGATCGTATTCATCAATTCCCAGTCGGAGTTGCTGTAGGTGGCGATGCGCCGCGGCATGCCATCCAGCCCCAAAAGATGCATGGGGAAGAAGGTGATGTTCATCCCTATAAGCATCAAGGCGAAGTGAATTTGCCCGAGCCTGGCGTTGAGTTGCCGGCCCCAGATCTTCGGGAACCAGTAATAGAGCCCACCGAAAACGGCAAACATGGAGCCGCCGAAGAGGACGTAGTGGATATGGGCCACGATGAAGTACGTGTCGTGGATGGCGAAGTCGACGGGCACCACGGCGGCGAAGACGCCATTGATGCCGCCGATGAGGAACATGCTGACGAAGCCCAGCGCGAAGAGCATCGGGGGTTCGAAGCTGATGGAGCCTTTCCAGAGGGTGCCCAGCCAGTTGAAGACCTTCACCCCCGTGGGCACGCCGATCATGAAGGTCATGAAGCTGAAGAAGGGCAGGAGCACGGCGCCGGTCGTGAACATGTGGTGCGCCCACACGCTGAAGCCGAGTCCCCCGATGGCCATGGTGGCGAAGACGAAGGCCTTGTAGCCGAAGAGCGGCTTGCGCGAGAAGACGGGCAGAATTTCGGAAATGATGCCCATGCCCGGCAGGATCATGATGTAGACGGCCGGGTGCGAATAGAACCAGAACACGTTCTGCCAGAGCACGGCATTGCCGCCGGCATTCGGGTCGAAGAAGGCTCCGCCGAAGTTCCGGTCGATGAAGAGCATCACCAGTGCCGCTGCCAGCACCGGGGTGGCCAGGAGCTGCAGCAGCGAGGTGACCAGCATGGTCCAGCAGAAGATGGGCATGCGGAACATGGTCATGCCCGGCGCGCGCATCCTGAACATGGTGACCATGAAGTTGGCCGCGCCGATGGTCGACGACATACCGAGGATGACCACGGCGATGATCCAGAGGTCCAGGCCGGTACCGCTTTGCTGTGCGAGCGGGCTGTAGGCTGTCCAGCCGACATCCGCGGCGCCGCCCTCAACCAGGAAGCCGGCGAACATGAGGAGGCCGGCCGGCGGCAACATCCAGAAGGAAAGCGCGTTGATGCGGGGGAAGGCCATGTCGGCCGCGCCGATCTGGAGCGGGACGAAGTAGTTACCAAAGCCGGCCCAGACCGGGATGATGAAGAGGAAGAGCATGGCCGACGCATGCATGGTGAAGATCTGGTTGTATGCGTTGTTGCTAACGAAGGTGTTGTCGGCGACGGCGAGCTGCGTGCGGACCAGCAGCGCGAGGATGCCGCCCACCGCGAAAAAGAAGAGCGTGAAGAACAGATAGAGGATGCCGAGCTTCTTGTGGTCGACGGTGGTCAGCCAGTCGAGAATCGCGGGCCGGCGGTACGCCGTGACGCCTGGGGCAGCAACTGTGGCCATGCTTTTTGCCTACCTCTCCTCGTGCGGCTGTGATGGTCGGTATTGGTCTCTCTGCGGTGCAGGCCGGGGCGCCGGCGTGGGCGGGCGAGTCATCACGGCTGCCGCACCGCCGCATCGTCGCCAACCTGGTCTGCGATCCATTCGGCGAATTCGTTTTGCTCGACTACGCGCACGGTGAAGCGCATCAGGGCGTGGTCGACGCCGCAGAGCTCCGCGCAGTAGCCATTGAAGACCCCCGTCTCGCGGAGGGTCACAGCGAAGCGGTTGTCGCGGCCGGGAATGAGGTCGAGCTTGAAGTTGAAATCCCGGACGTAGAAAGAGTGGATGACATCGTCGGCAACGAGCCGGAACTCGACCCGCTCATCTACGGGGAGGACGAGCTCGGGGAAATCGGGGGCGCTGCCCAGGATGACGATTTGCTCGTCGGATGCGGGGTCACTGAACTGGCCAAGGTCGTTCACGTCATAGGTGAACTGCCAACCGAACTGGAATCCACGGATTTCTACGCTCATATCCTCCGGGTCTGCGTCTTCCTGGATGTCCTGGAGCACGATGAACGAATAGGTGAAGAGCGCAAGGACGATGGCTACCGGTATCCCGATCCAGATAGCTTCGATAACGGTGCTTCCGTGGAACTGGGGCGGCATCTCATCGTCCGACCGGCGGCGGTAGCGCACGATGGCGAAGAGCAGGGCGCCGACGACGCCGATGAATACCAGGACGGCGAGCGCGAGCGTGAAGACGTAGAGGTCAGCAATCTGGCGGGCCTCGTCGGTCACGCCGCGGGGCATACCCCACCCGGCAGAAGCCGTGCTAAAGAGGGCCAGGCTGGCAAGACCAAACGAAGCGACCGTAGTGATGCGGCGGACAATTCTTCTCATGCCGTGACGGCGCATGCAGGAGCTTCCCCTTCCCATACCCGGTGCTTCCCCGGGCAGCATGGCACCCCCTTCGGGTGCTCCCCACAGTTCAGCGCTCTCCTGATTCGCGTTTGTGAACGGAGGCGCAATCGAGTTATAGTCCGGGCCCTTTCGGGTGTCAAGGAAGGACCGTTTGGCCGTTGACGGCCAGCCATTTGTGTTTACCGGGAACGGAGAAGGGCAGGCAGCGGATGTGCGCCCCAACGGCCGTATACCCGGCTGATTCACCGGGTGGCCTGGGCATTAGGATAGCGGAGATTGCGTTAAACGGCTACAAAGACGTCGGCGCCCATCGCCACGAAGACGATCGCCAGGTAGAGCAGCGAGTATTTGTACAGGCGCATGGGGGAGACGGTTTCGGGACTTCGATGGAGCTGATGTGCTAACCCGATGAATAGCAGCCCGCTGAGGGCGGCGACGCTCACGTACATCCACCCGAGACTCGCCAGCGGCGCCAGCACGAGCGAGCACGCCACCAGCACATAGGAATAGGCCAGGATCTGCTTCCGCGTGTGCGCGGGCCCGTGGGTCACGGGAAGCATCGGGACGCCGGCCTCGCCATAGTCGTCCTTCAGCCGCAGCGCGAGCGCCCAAAAGTGTGGCGGCGTCCAGAGAAAGATGAGCGCGAACATAGCGACCGACGCCCACGAGATGTCCCCGGTGACCGCAGCCCAGCCGACCATCGGCGGGAAGGCGCCGGCAGCCCCGCCGATTACGATGTTCTGGGGCGTCCGTCGCTTCAGCCAGATGGTGTAGACGAAGACGTAGAACAAGAGGCCAAGCGTGGCAAGAATTGCCGCTGCCGGGGTGGCAAAGGCCCACAACAGCGCGAAGGCCCCGGTCCCCAGCGCGATGCCAAAGATCAGGGCGTTGAGGGGTTCAATCGCGCCGCGGACGAGCGGCCGTTCCCGCGTCCGGCGCATGACCCCGTCGATGTCGCGGTCGTACCAGCAGTTGATGACATTCGCGCCGCCGGCGGAAAGCGTCCCGCCGACGACGGTGACCAGAATGAGCCAGCCCGAAGGCCACCCTCCTTCCGCGACGATCATCGCCGGCACAGTGGTTATCAGGAGGAGCGCGATGATCCGCGGTTTCGTCAGGGAGACATAACTGCGGACAGTGTCGACCACTGCGGGGGGCGAGATCGCGGCGGCATTGGCGGTCATGCGGGGACCCTGCTTGTCGTGCCGGAATAGGCCTCTTCCGTGGACGGGACCGGCGCATAGAACCCGAGGACGGCAGCGACACTAAGCGTGAACCAGAGCAATGCGGCGATCACCGTGTGAGAAATGGTAAGCGGCTGGGGGAAGGTGAACCAAACGTTGAGCGCCCCCACGAAGACCTGCACAAGATACAGGCCAGCAACGGCAAGGGCCACCGGTCCCGCCCAGTCAAGGGTGTGCCTCGCTTTCCATCCGACCCAGGCGAGTGGCGCAAGCAAGAAGATGAAGCCGGCCGCCAGGTAGCGGTGCAGCATGTGGGTAATTTCCTGTGGATCGTTTGCCGGCAGGATGTGCCCATCGCAGAGCGGCCACCCGCCACAGGCTGTCGCGGCGCCGCTTTCGGTCATATAGCCACCGATCCACAGCAGTACCATGAAAAAGAGCAGGCTCGCCAACGACAGCCGCCCGATGATGCGCTCCACCCCTGGCCGCTGGCGGTTTGACTCGGCCCGGTCCGGGTCGGCTCGGTACATACCGACCGCAGCAATGGCCATGAGGCTAAGGATGATCATGGCGAGGAGCAGGTGGGTCGCAACGAGCTCGGGCGGAAGCTCACGCCAGACCGTGAGGGCGCCCAGGAAACCCTGCAGCCCCACGAGTGGCACCGTGGCTGTGGCAGACCAGAGGATTATCTCCGAATGGCGGTAATAAACCCACGCCAGGATGGCTGTAGCAACGACAAGAAGCCCGACGATTGCGGCAGCCACGCGATGGATGAATTCGATGATCGGCTCGTGGCCAATGTCCCCCGGGGGGATGGCCTGGCCGTGACAGAGCGGCCAGTCGGGGCAGCCGAGCCCGGACCCGCTTGCCCGGACCCAGACGCCGATGGCGATCAATACCAGCGTGGCGGCGCACGTGGTAAACGCGACTTTCTGGGCAGTCTTCATGCCAGCTTAAGCCTCACAACTTTCCCTGCCCGCGGCGTGCGGGGGCTCCAGCGACGCTGCCCTGCCCGGGGGCGCCCCCTCCTGGCCTTCCCCAAAGCTCAGCTTGCCATAGCCGCTGCGAGGGCGCCATTTGTCAGAAACCCTGTGAACCATCAAGCCACCGGAGCCCATCGACCAGGACGCCCAGCACGGCATGTTCCCAGTGCAGATGGGGCCCGGTCGATAGACCAGTGGTCCCCACAAGCCCGACCACCTGTCCCTTTTGCACAGCCCCGCCTTCGGAAACGTCGATCTCTGAAAGATGCGCATAGCCGGTATAGACGCCGGAGCCATGGTCGACGATGACCATCTTCCCGCGCACGGCGAGTTCCCGGGCGAGTACCACCGTCCCATTGTTGGCCGCCAGCACCG
>SLAK01000041.1 GCA_007126855.1 Dehalococcoidia bacterium
ATCGCGATGAAGAAGGGGCGGCCGGCGAACAAGCTCTGCGCGCTGGTGGCCAGGGATGAAGAGGAACGCTTCGCGGGGATGATGCTGCGCGAGACGACGACGCTCGGGGTGCGGGTGGCGGAGGTGCGGCGCTACGAGGCGGCGCGGCGGGTGGAGACGGTGGAGACGAGCTTCGGGCCGGTGCGCGTGAAGGTGGGCGAATGGGAAGGAAAGCTGCGGCTTGCGCCGGAGTTCGAGGATGTGCGGGAGATTGCTTTGCGCACGGGGCGGCCCGCGATCGAGGTGCAGCGGCTGCTGGAGGCAGAGCTGGACGCACGCCGGGACTGATCGCTGACCGTTGGCCGGAAAAAGGGTGAGCCCCGGTGGGGTGTCACCGGGGCTCGCAAAAGGGGGAAACACTGCTGGCGGGCTTAGAAGAAGACCGGGCCCTGGACCGGTTTGCGCGGGGGGATGTGGTCGAAGTCGCTGCGCTTCTGCTTGCGAGGCTTCCTGAACAACCGGACCGCGGCACTTTCCTGTGCGAGGCTGTCCGCCATCCGCTGGTAATCGGCCATCTTTGCGCTTGCAAAGGTATGGAAATCCATCGCGCACCTCCTTGTCGATGAGTCGCTGACATCATCGGCTGGTAGGTTCAGTATGTGTGAGATCTCACTTCACTTACCATGAAGCGGATCACACTTTCGCGCGATGGAGGGGATATTCGAGCGCATCGAGGAGGGCGCCGAGGCTGCAGTCATTTTCGAGGGGATGGCGAAGCGCCAGGTCTCGTTCGACCTCGTAATGGTTGCGGCGGCCGACACGGACGGGTGTGACATATCCTTCGCGGCGCAAATCGGCGAGGATGCGCTGGGTGGCGCGCTCAGTGATGCCGACGTGGGCGGCGATGTCCTTCAGGCGGATATCCGGGTCGCGCGCGATGCAGAGGAGTACGTGGGCATGGTTGGTGAGGAAGGTCCACTGCTCCATAGCGCCAGTATGGCACAGACATGCGACCCGGAATTCCGGTAACGGCGGTCGTGGCCTGGCGGCCGGCCTACCCGGGGCGGAGGGCCGGCCACGGGTCTCTCCTTAGACCTGGCTGTAGCCGCTGCCCTTGCGTTCGAAGCCGATGCCTTTGCCTTCGCTGATCCAGCCAAACTCCTTGAGGATCTCCTGGCTATAGGTGACGCGGCCGGTAACCTTGTCGAGGGGCTCGCTGGCGAGCAACAGGGCGGCTTTGGCCATGTACTCGGGCGGTTCGCCGCGGGGGTCGTCGATGCCGTCGACGAGCTTATGGAAGACGGTACCGGGAGTAGCGACCACCTGGGACGGCGAGACGCAGGTGACGTTGACGCCATCCTTGTAGACCTCTTCAGCGAGGCCCTGTGTGAAGCGTTCGAGGGCGGCTTTTTCGGCACCATAGAGGGTGCCGCCGCGAGGGGCGTCACCGGAATAAGGGCCTCGGCCAGGGCCGATGGCAGCGCCGCTGGAGATATTCACGATTGAGCCGGACTTGCGCGGGATCATGTCTTTGAGGGCGAGCTGGCTGAGGTAGAAGGGTGCGTGGAAGTTGACGGCGAAAGAGCGCAGCCAGCGGTTCACCGGGAAGTCGGCCACGGGGACGAAGTAGGTGAGGGCGGCGTTATTGACGAGGACATCGACGGGGCCGTAGGTATTGTGCGTCTCTTCGATGAGGCGGGCGCATTCGTCGTACTCGGAGATGTTGACGGCGACGGCGGTGGCTTCGCCGCCTTTTTCGCGGATGCCGTTGACGGTGTGTTCGAGGGAGCCTTCGAGCGGATGGTCGCCTTCCTTGAGGGTGCGCGCGGCACAGACCACTTTTCCGCCCTCGGCGGCGAACAGTTCTGCGATGTCTTTGCCGATGCCGCGGCTGGCGCCGGTGACGACGACCACCTTTCCGTCGAGCTTGCCCATTGCTTGTGCCTCCTAGTGTGTCGGTGCACCGGATTCTACGCGCGTAGCGACGCAGCGGCACAAGAATAGTGAAAGAGGCTCTTGCAATGCTGCGCGGAACGCGGCATGGTCGCACTATGACGACCGTGGCTGCCGAATCGACCCCAGCGCCGGAGACGACGGAGCAACTGCACCGTGTTCCGCTGCTCGCGCGGCTTTCTTCGGAAGATGTGCGCACGCTGGCAGCGGCCGGGCGGCTGCGCCGCTTCAAAGCGGGCGAGACAATTGTGCGCGAGGGTGAACCGGGAGCGGGTCTTTTCGTGATCCTGGAAGGCGGGGCGCGGATCGTGGTGTCGTCGCAAACCGGGGAAGAGGCAACGGTGGCGCACCTGGGGCCGGGCGAATGCATCGGAGAGTTTTCGGTGTTGGACGGCCTGCCGCGCTCGGCGACAGCCATCGCGACGGCGCCGACGAGCACGATCTCGGTGAGCCGGGACGACTTCCGCGAGTGGCTATCGGAACGGCCGGAGGCGGCCTTTGCGTTGCTTGAGGAGCTGAGCCTGCGGTTGCGGCGGGCAAACCAGGGGCTGGCGGACCACCTCTTCCTGGGGCTTTCGCAGCGGCTGGCGCGGCGGCTGGTGGGCCTCGCGGCGAGCCACGGCAACCACGCGAGCGGAAACGGCATCCGCATCCGCATTACCCAGGCGGAGCTGGCTTCGATGCTGGGGGTGACACGGGAGAGCGTGAACAAGGAACTCCAGGCGTTCGCCTCGCGTGGCTGGCTTTCGACATCGCGCGGGGCGATCACGATCTACGACCTGGAAGCGCTGAACCTCTACCGCTGAACCCGGCGCGGGCAGCATGTCATCCGGGCGCATCCCCGCAACCCCCCTCACTGGTACTATCCGATTCATGAGTCTGCGTCCTGGCGGCGCGCTGATTGCGATCGCGGTGCTCCTGGTTACGCAGGCCGTGGTGCTTGCGGCCTGTGATGACGACAACGAATTCCCGCGCGAGACGGGTCTCTGGTTCGCGTTTCCGGACGCGGTGCTGGGGCGCGAGGGGCCTATTCGTGTGGTCCACGTTGACTCGGGCGACGACAAGACGGTCGGCGCGGCCGGGATCTATCGCAACGTGGCATGGAGCCCGGAAGGGAATTTGCTGGCCGCGATCCGTGCGGGAGAGGAGCCGGCGGTACTGCTCTTCAACCTGGTTGACGACGAGGCGCCGACACTATCGGTCGATCTCGACTTCGATGAAGCGCAGCTTGCCTGGTCGCCCGACGGTGCGCGGCTGATCGCGCTTTCTGACCAGGGAATGGTGATCCTCAGCCGGGAATTCGAGGCGGTTGCCCGGATTGGGACACCGGAGGACCCGCCGGGGCCGGCCGGATACACCCCCGGCATGTGGTCTGCGGACTCGGTGCATTTCGCGGCCTATTTTCACGGGTACATCGTGGTGGTGGACCGCTTTGGGCAGATGGTGGCCTATGACCCTGCGCTGTTCGTGCGCTACCCGGAGGATACGGCCCGGGTGACGGTGACCGGGTGGGAAGCGCCGGAGACGCTGGCAGTGTTCGAAGAGGCTGAGCACCGGAGCCCGACGCGCTATGTGCTGGAGCTGCAGGGTGATCAGGTGGAGGTGCTGTCGTCTTCGGATTTCGAGCCGGGGACGGCGCCGTTCCAAGGGTTGCTGGCGCAGGCGAGCGAAGCTGCGGGCGGCACGGAGGTGATCCTTGGGCGGAGCGCGGCGCCGCCGCAACTGCGCTGGGTGGTAGCGATGCCGGGGCCGGGAGACGCGCCGATCCGCGTGCTGGTGCGGCGTGGCGAGTTGTTCCTCTCGGCGGCGAGCGGGCTCTTCGCGCAGGCGGACCCGGACATGCTGGCGCGGGACCTTTCGATCTTGCTGCTTACGGCGGACGAAACGGAGCCCTGAACGTGGAAAGCGGGCCCTGCGATGAGCCCGCTTTCCACAGACACCAGAGATTCAGGAGAGGTAGGATGGCGCCTGGCGCGTTGCGACGGTCGACACCTCCGTCTCACGCGCTGTACCCACAGGATCCACCAATCGCCACGAGTTGTCATCAGGTGCTTCGCTGATTCTGATGACTTTCAAACGCTTCCTTAACCGTTTGTCTACCGGGAGGCACGACCGGGGAAATGTCGCGCTTATATGGGACGGCGGTTGGCGAGCAGGGCTTCGGTGACGATGCCTATTGGACCCTCCGTGTCGAACATGGTGCCGCGGACCATCCCGATGCCGTAAGGCTGCGCGCCGCTGGTGACATCCAGGCCGATCCATTCGCCCCTGGCTTCGCGGTGGAGGTGGAGGGAGATGTCGGCGTTGATGAAGCCAAGTGAGTCGCTCGGGCGAATATGCGAGATGCCGTTGGCGAAGTCTGCCGTCGCGGCCACCCGCATCAGCGGCGTCGTCTCCACCCCGTCGATCACCGGGATGGGAAAGCGCAACCACGCGATCGATCGGCCGCCTCGCCCTCCCGTGTACTCTATGACCCTGCGAGCTTCCACAATCATGTGGAGGCCGACGCGCATACTCATCCGCATGTCGTCTGGCAGCAGCGATCCGGCCGGGAGATTCTCTGGCCGCTCCGGCATCGCGTGGGCTATCCCTTCTGTGTCGCCAATAGCCACCTCGGCGGGCAGGAGCAGCAGCGTGGTCGCGCGGGCGACCTCGGAACCATCCGCGATGAGCGAGGTGATGAGGGACTGGATGCGCCTGCCGGTGCGGACGGGCGTGGTTTCGATGCGAAGGGGAGCGCGGGGGACGGCGCGGAAGAGATCAATGGTCATGCGGGTGACCATGAGCGAAGGGTCGGCCTTCGCCTGCTCGATGCCGTAAGCGAGCAGGGCGGCGGCGGATCCACCGTGCAGATACTGCGAGCCCCAGGGGCTCAGCGCGTTTTCGGTGGGGATGAAGGCATCGCCCTCGCGCTCAAAGATTGCATCGTTCAATGGGCTTCCTCCGTGCCTGGTGTTCCTTTGACGGATCCGGGGCCGACGGCTACTATCCCCCAACGTCGGCTCGGGAGAAAGTTCGTGAGCCAACCTGAAGGCCCCGGCAGTGCTCCATGCGCGGCTTCAATGGCCGATGCGGCGCGCGACTTCCTGCAGGCATTAACGCCAGCGCAGCGCCCGCATGCAAGCTTCGCGATTGACGACAGCGCGACGCGACGCGACTGGGGCTACTTCCCGCGGCGATTTCAGGGCCTTTCGCTGGGAGAGATGGACGGGCGCCAGCAACGGCTCGCGCACCGGCTGGTGTCGACGGCGCTCAGCCTGCATGGCTATACGAAGGTCACGACGATCATCGCGCTGGAGGAAGTGCTGAACCGGATCGAGGGGCGCGCCAGGCCGGATGTGCGGGACCCGGGACGGTACTTCCTGAGCATCTTTGGTGACCCTGGCGGCGGGACCTGGGCATGGCAGTTCGAGGGGCACCACATATCACTGAACGTGACGATTGCGGGCGAGCAGGCGGTGGCCGTGACGCCCCTCTTCCTTGGGTCGAACCCTGCCGAGGTGGATCACGCGGGACGGGCGGTGCTCCGGGTGATGGGCGAAGAGGAAGACGCCGGGCGCGAGTTGCTCGCATCGCTGAACGGCGATCAGCAGGGCAAGGCGATCATCGCCCCGGAGGCGCCGCCGGACTTCGTTTTAATGAACGTGCCGCAGATCCCGGAGAGGATGCTGCCGGGAGAAGCGGGCGGGCCTCGCGGGACGGTCGCGAATTTCGCGCGCTATCCGCAGGAGCAACGGGAGATGGTGCGATTCGAGCGGGGGCGTCCGAAGGGCATAGCCTACGGGGAGCTTTTGCCGGCCCAACAGGAGCGGTTCGCGGCGCTGCTGGACGTGTATTTCGACCGTGTGCCTGAAGAGCTCGCAGCGATTGAGCGGGCGCGGATTCACGCGGCAGGCATCGACGCGCTGCACTTTGCGTGGGCGGGGGAAACGGCGCGGCGGCAGCCACACTACTACCGGGTACAGGGGCCGCGGATGCTGATCGAATACGACAACACGCAGGACGGCGCCAACCACATCCACGCGGTATGGCGCGACCCGGACAACGATTTCGGAGACGACATCCTGCGCGAGCACACGCAGCAGGCACACTAAGCAGGCAGGAATGGAAGAGCCCCGGCAGTGCCGGGGCTCTTTGTAGGTGACTGGCG
>SLAK01000299.1 GCA_007126855.1 Dehalococcoidia bacterium
CGCACCGTCGGCGCCGGCGTCGTCACCAAGGTCAGCGACTAAGAGCCGGAGGAACAGGAAATCATGGCCCGTCAGCAAATACGCATCAAGCTCAAGGCTTACGACCACCGCCTGCTCGACCAGTCGGCGCGGCAGATCGTCGAAGCCGCCGAGCGCACCGGTGCGGCGGTTGCCGGGCCTGTGCCTCTGCCCACCGAGATCAACAAGTACTGCGTGATTCGAAGCCCCCACGTCTACAAAGACTCCCGGGAACACTTCGAGATCCGCACACACAAGCGCCTCATCGACATCCTCGAACCAACCTCCAAGACCGTCGATACGCTCATGCGGCTCCAGCTGCCCAGCGGTGTCGACATCGAAATCAAGCTGTAACGCCATGACTATCGAAGGACTGCTCGGAAGAAAACTGGGAACAGCACAGGTCTTTGATGACCAGGGCCGCCTCCGCGGCGTAACCGCCCTGGCCGTCGGGCCCTGCTACGTAACCCAGCTCATCACCCCCGAACGCAACGGCTACAGCGCCGTGCAGGTTGGTTTCGGCGAAGCAAAGCGGCTCACGAAGCCCGCCGCCGGCCACCTGCAACCCTCCGGCGGCCAGAAGCTTCGCCATCTCGCCGAGTTCCGCACCAGCGACCTCTCCAGCCACAACCTGGGCGACCGGATAGGCGTTGAGCTCTTCGAGCCCGGCCAGCGCGTGGATGTGAGTGCCACCTCCAAAGGCCGCGGCTTCCAGGGCGGCGTCAAGCGGCACGGCTTCCGCGGCGGACCGCGCACGCACGGACAGAGCGACCGCCACCGCGCCCCCGGCTCCATCGGCGCCGGTACCAGCCCGGGCCGCGTCTTCAAGGGCACTCGCATGGCCGGCCACATGGGCGCCCGCCGCGTCACCGTCCGCAACCTTGAAATCGTCGCCCGCAACGAAGACGAAAACGTCATCTTTGTCGCCGGCTCCGTCCCCGGCGCCGATGGCGGTCTTGTGCGCGTGCGGCGGACCAGGAAGGTGACGAAATGAAGCTGCCCGTCGTCGATACCTCCGGACAGCACCTGCGCGACCTCGACGCCGCCGACGAAGTCTTCGGCATCGAGCCGAACGCCGGCGTCGTGCACCAGGCCTACGTCATGCATA
Source organism: Dehalococcoidia bacterium (assembly GCA_007126855.1). Lineage (GTDB taxonomy): Bacteria > Chloroflexota > Dehalococcoidia > Tepidiformales > Tepidiformaceae > SLAK01. The sequence goes on from SLAK01000299.1 coordinate 1,127, forward strand.
TGGCCAACCGCCGGGTCGGTGGCGCCCATACGCTGCGCCGCGGCGAAGTCGCCGGCTCCAGCGCCAAGATCCGCCGGCAGAAGGGCCTCGGACGTGCCCGGCAGGGCAGCATCCGCGCCTCCCACCGCATCGGTGGCGGCCAGGCCAAGGGCCCGCGCCATCGCGACTTCGGCAAGCGCATGCCGAAGCAGATGCGCCGCCTCGCCATCCGTTCGGCCCTCAGCAGCCACGCATCCGATGGCAGCCTCACCGTGGTCGATGGCATCCTCCCCGAAGAGCCGCGAACCAGAGCCATCAATGAAGCGCTCACCGCGCTCGATGCCAACCGGCGCGTGCTCCTGGTCAGCGGCGAATACAACGACAGGCTCCACCGCGCCGCGCGCAATATCGAGCATGTCACCGTTATGCCCGCCGCCTACCTCAACGTCGTCGACCTGGTCAACGCGCACCGCGTCCTCATGACCGAAGACGCCGTCCACGCTGCCGAATCCCTCTGGGGCGGCGACAACCTCAAGCCCTCCCGCGGCGTCGTCCAGAAGGAGGCCAGCTAGTGCCAGCCCAGATCCATCCCTATGCGGTGCTCCTGCGCCCCATCATCACGGAAAAATCCACCGTGCTCGCCGGCCAGGACAAGTACGTCTTCGAAGTCGACGTGCGCGCCAATAAGACCCAGGTCAAACAGGCCGTCGAGCTCTCATTCAACGTCCGCGTCGCCAGCGTCAACACGATGAAGATGAAGGGCAAGCCTCGCCGCTTCGGTCGCCGCATCACCCGCCGGCCCGACTGGAAGAAGGCGATCGTCACCCTCGTCCCCGGCGACACCATCGAACTCTTTGAGGGGGTCTAGGTCATGCCACTCAAGCAATACAAGCCAACGTCCCCCGGTCGCCGCAACGCCAGCGGGCACAGCTTCGCGGAAATCACCAAGAAGAAGCCCGAAAAGTCCCTCACCGTTTCGCTCCGCAAGCGCGGCTCGGGACGCAACAACCAGGGACGCATCAGCGTGCGCCATCGTGGCGGCGGCCATCGCCGGCTCTATCGCCTCATCGATTTCAAGCGCAACAAGATTGGCGTACCGGCGCGCGTGAAGGCCATCGAATACGACCCCAACCGCACCTGCCGCATCGCCTTGCTCCAGTATGCCGACGGCGAAAAGCGCTACATCCTCGCGCCGAATGGCCTGCAGGTCGGCGCAAAGGTCATGAACGGTCCCGACGCCGAGATCCGCGTCGGCAACGCCATGTCCCTTGCCAACATGCCCACCGGCACGCAGGTACACAATATCGAGCTCACCCCCGGCCGCGGCGGCCAGATCGTCCGTAGCGCCGGCGTTTCAGCCCAGCTCATGGCCAAGGAAGGCGACTATGCCCTCCTTCGCCTCCCGAGCGGCGAGATGCGCCGCGTACGCATCGAGTGCATGGCCACCATCGGCCAGGTTGGGAACCTCGAACATTCGCTCATCAAGCTCGGTAAGGCCGGGCGCAACCGCCACCGTGGCCGCCGGCCGCAGGTGCGTGGCTCCGTCATGAACCCGAGCGACCATCCCCACGGCGGCGGCGAAGGCCGCGCCCCCATCGGTATGCCGGGCCCCAAGACCCCCTGGGGTAAGCCCACCCTCGGCTACCGCACCCGCAGAAATAAGCGCACCGGCAAGTACATCGTCCGGCGGCGGACCAAGTAGGAGAGAGCCGATGTCGCGTTCCACCAAAAAAGGCCCATTTGTCCATCCCAAGCTCGAGAAGCGCGTGCTGGCCATGCGCGACGCCCGCCAGCGGACTGTCATCCGCACCTGGTCGCGCGCATCCACCATCCTTCCCGAGATGATCGGCCTCACCATCGCCGTCCACGACGGCCGGCGCCACGTGCCGGTCTTCGTCACCGAAAACATGGTGGGCCACCGCCTGGGCGAATTTGCCCCCACGCGGACCTTCCGCGGCCACGTCGCCAAGAGCGACCGGCAGAGCAAGATGAAGAGGCGCTAGCAATGCAAGTCTCCGCAACCGCCCGTCATGTTCCCGGCTCGCCGCGAAAAGTGCGGCTCATGCTCGAACGCCTCCCCGGCCTCAGCGTCGACGAGGCGCTCGCACTGCTGCGCTATGCTCCGTCGCCCCACGCGCGCTCCGTCTCGAAAGTCGTCCTTTCGGCCGCCGCCAATGCCGAAAACAACTTCGACCTCGACGTCGACGACATGGTCATCAGCCGCGCCGTTGCCAACGAAGGCCGCATGCTCAAGCGCTTCCGGCCGCGCTCACGTGGGCGTGTTAGCCCGCTCCTCAAGCGCACGTCCCACATCACCATCGTCCTCGACGGGCGGGAGAGTTAGCCCTATGGGTCAGAAAGTTCATCCTCACGGCTTCCGCGTTGGCTACATCTACGACTGGGACTCCAAGTGGTTCGCCAACCCGCGCGACTACACCCGGAAGCTGCACGAAGACATCCGCCTGCGCGAATTCGTCCTCAAGCAGCTCCCGGATGCAAGCATTAGCCGCATCGAGATCGACCGCAGCGCCAACCTGGTCACCGTCACCATCCACACGGGCAAGCCCGGCATCGTCATCGGCCGCGGCGGCGCCAAGGTTGAAGAGCTGCGCAATAGTCTCGAAAAGCTCACTGGCGGGCGTGTGCGCGTCAATATCCAGGAAATCCGCACGCCCGAACTCGACGCGTACCTTGTCGCGCGCTCCGTTTCCGACCAGCTCGAGCGCCGCGTGGCCTTCCGCCGCGCCGTCAAGCAGGCCGTCCAGCGGACCATGCAGCGCGGCGCCAAGGGCGTGCGCATCGCCATCGCCGGCCGCCTCGGTGGCGCCGAGATGTCCCGCAGGGAATCCGAAACGGCGGGCCGCGTGCCGCGCCATACGCTCCGTGCCGATATCGACTACGGCCTCTCCGAAGCGCGCACCACCTACGGCCGCATCGGCGTTAAAGTCTGGATCTATAAGGGCGACGTGCTGCTCGAACCCGAACAGCCCGAACCCGAGCCCATCGAGACCGAACCGGCGCCCCGCGAAGAGCAACCGGAAGCCCCGGAGCCCGTCGCTCCGCCGCCGCCCACAACCGAACCCGGCCACACCGCCATCACCATGGAACAACAGGAAGCTGTGCGCCGCGAAACTCAGGAGGGAGGCTCCTAAGCATGCTTCAACCCCGTCGCGTTAAGCATCGCAAGCACCATCGCGGACGCATGAGCGGCAAGGCCATCAGCGGCAACTACGTCGCCTTCGGCGAATTCGGCCTTCAGGCCCAGAGCGCCGGCTGGGTCGATGCCCGCCAGATCGAGGCCGCCCGCCGCGCCATGACCCACGAAATGAAGCGCGGTGGCAAAGTCTGGATCCGCATCTTCCCCGATAAGCCCGTGACCGCGAAGCCCGCCGAAACGCGCATGGGCAAAGGCAAGGGCGCGCCCGACCGCTGGGTCGTCGTCGTTAAGCCAAACCGCGTCCTCTTCGAAGTCGCCGGCGTGCCCGAGGCCGTCGCGCGCGAAGCCCTCCGCCTCGCCTCACACAAACTCCCCGTCTCCACGCGCATCGTGGAACGCGAACAATTGTCGGTGTAGCGCCATGGCAAACAGAGAAGCGAACGACATCCGAAGATGGGACGATGAACGCCTCGATAACGAGATCAACGAGGCATATCGCGCCCTCTTCACCCTTCGGTTCCAGCACGCCAGCCGGCAGCTCGAAAACGTTCGCGAGCTGCGCAACGCACGCAAGCGTATCGCCCGCCTTCGGACTCTCCGGCGCGAACGTCAGCTCCAGGCGGCCGAACAGGCCACCGCAAGCGAGGAATAAGCCATGGGTCAGAAACGCGTGATGCAGGGAACCGTCGTCAGTGACAAAATGGATAAGACCGTTGTGGTAAGCGTCGCCAGGCGCAAGAAGCACAAGCTCTACCGCAAGGTCATCAGCGTCACCAGCCATTACAAAGCCCACGATGAGACGAACCGCTGCCGCATCGGCGACGAAGTTCGCATCATCGAAGCGCGCCCCATGTCCAGGACCAAGCGCTGGCGCGTCTTCGAAGTCCTCACGAAGGGCGATGTCGCCGAGATCCAGCCCGATACCATTGGGCGCGAGCTCGAAGAGCAGACTCAGATCGCAACCAAGCGCGAAGAGGCCGAACAGGAAGCAGCCGCCATCGCCGAAGAAGAAGCCGAAGCCGCTGAAGCCGAAGCCGCCGCGGACGAAGAATCAGCCGCCGAAGAAGACGGCGACGAGGAGAATCGAGAGTGATTCAGCAGGAATCTCGCCTCAAGGTCGCAGATAACTCCGGGGCACGACAGATCCTCTGCATCCGCGTGCTCGGCGGCACACGCCGCCGCTACGCACGCCCCGGGGACGTCATCGTCGCCACCGTAAAGTCGGCCCAGCCACACTCCAACGTGAAAAAGGGCGACGTCGTCCGCGCCGTGGTCGTGCGCACCGCCAAGGAATACGGCCGGCCCGACGGGTCCTACATCAAGTTCGACGAAAACGCCGCCGTGCTCCTGGGCACCGACAACGAAAACCCCCGCGGCACGCGCATCTTCGGGCCCGTCGCCCGCGAACTCCGCGACCGCAACTTCATGAAGATAGTCTCGCTTGCACCGGAGGTGCTCTGATGCCTGCCAAGATTAAGCGTGGCGATACCGTCGTCGTCATCGCCGGCAAAGACCGCGGCAAGCGCGGCGAAGTCCGCCGCATGCTCCGCAAGCACGGCCGCGTGGTCGTCGAAGGCGTCAATATCGTCAAGAAGCATCAGCGTGCGCGCCAGGCCGGGCAGCAGTCCGAGATCATCGAGCGCGAAGCGCCCATCCATCTCAGCAACGTCATGCTTGTGGACCCCGGCACCAGTGAGCCCACGCGGGTCACCTTCCGCGCACGCGAAGATGGCAGCCTCGTGCGAGTCAGCAAGAAAAGCGGGGAGGATATCGACTGATGGCGCCCCGGCTCAGCGAATACTACAAAAACGAAGTTGTCTCCGCGCTGCGCGAACAGTTCGGCTACGAAAACATCATGCAGGTGCCGCGCGTCGAAAAGATCGTGGTCAATATCGGCATGGGCGAAGCCCTCACCGATGCCAACGCCCTCGATCGCGCCGCCGATGACGTCGCCAACATCACCGGCCAGAAGCCCGTCATCACCCGCGCCAAGCGCTCCATCGCCCAGTTCCGGCTGCGCGAAGGCAACCCCATCGGTGTTTTCACCACCCTGCGCGGCGCGCGCATGTACGAGTTCCTCGACAGGCTCGTCACCGCGGCCCTCCCGCGCGTGCGCGACTTCCAGGGCCTCAACCGCAACGCTTTCGATGGCCGCGGCAACTATAGCCTCGGCCTTCGCGAACAGATCATCTTCCCGGAGATCGAGTACGACCGGATCGATAAGGTCCGCGGTCTCCAGGTGACCATCGTGACCACCGCAAAAAACGACGAAGAAGGACGCCGGCTGCTCGAGCTTATGGGCATGCCATTCCAGAGGACCTAGGAGCGACCATGGCATCAAAAGGCATCATCAACCGTGACCTCCGCCGGCGCGCACTCCATGACAAGTACGCAGCCCGGCGGGCTGAAATCAAAGCCGAACTCAAAAAGTCCTGGGGCGACCCCGAGCGCGTCGCCGAGCTCTATACCGAGCTCCGCAAACTCCCGCTCAACAGCAGCCCCACCAGGCTCAAAAATCGCGATGTGGTGACCGGGCGGCCGCGTTCCTATTACCGGCGCTTCGGCCTCTCCCGCATCACCCTCCGCGAGCTCGCACACAAGGGCCAGCTGCCCGGTGTAACGAAGTCCAGCTGGTAAGCCTTCGACCAGGGAGATACGAACATGACCGTCAGTGACCCGATCGCCGATATGCTGACCCGGATTCGCAACGCAGTCTCCGCGCACCATGAATCCGTCGCTATCCCGGCATCCAGGATGAAAGTGTCCATCGCCCGGGTCCTTAAAGAGGAAGGCTTCATCCGCGACTTCGAAATCGTCGGAGCCGACGCCAAAGCCCAGCCCGACCTCAAGGTCGAGCTCGGCTATACCGCTTCGCGCCAGCCAGTGCTCAACGGGCTCCAGCGCGTCAGCAAGCCCGGCCTCCGGGTCTACGTCCAGCGCCGCGAAATCCCGCGCGTCTACGGAGGCCTCGGTATCGCCATCCTTTCAACTCCCAAGGGCATCATGTCCGGCAAAGATGCTCGCCGCCAGCAGGTTGGTGGCGAACTGCTTTGCTACGTCTGGTAGAGGGAACCGCCATGTCACGAATCGGTCGTACCCCTGTAGCACTTGTTGACAAAGTCGATATCCAGATCGGCGACGACAACTTCGTCGTGGTCAAAGGGCCGAAGGGCGAGCTCAAGCGCCAGTTCCCCGGCGCAGTCCGCTTTAGCCGCGAAGACGGCCAGGTTGTCGTCACCCGCGCCAGCGACCAGGGCACCCATCGCGCCATGCACGGCCTTTCCCGCACCCTGCTCAACAACATGGTCGTCGGCGTCAGCGAAGGCTTCACCAAGACCCTGGAAGTCCAGGGCGTCGGCTATCGCGCCCAGCTCCAGGGTTCCAGCCTGCAGCTCGCCCTTGGCTTCTCGCATCCCGTCGTGGTTCAGCCGCCCGAGGGCATCACCTTCGCCGTCGAAGGGCCGCGCATCCACATCCAGGGCATCGACAAAGAACAGGTCGGCCAGGTCGCCGCAAACATCCGCAAGCTCCGGCCGCCGGAGCCCTACAAGGGCAAGGGCATCCGCTACCTCGGCGAGCACGTGCGGCGCAAGGCAGGCAAGGCCGGCAAGGTAGGCAAGAAGTAATGAGCAAAACCACAGCAGTCCTCGCACGCAAACGGCGGCATCAGCGCGTCCGGCGGAATGTCCGCGGCACCCCCGAGCGGCTGCGGCTCAACGTCTTCCGCAGCGCCAACCACATCTATGCCCAGGTCATCGACGATGTTGCCGGGCATACCATCGCCGCTGCCAGCGATATCGAAGCCGACATCGCCGGACAGGCCGATGGGAAGACCAAGGTCGAGCGTGCCGCACTCGTCGGCAAAACGGTCGCCGAACGCGCCAAAGCCAAAGGAGTCGAAGCCGTCGTCTTCGACCGCGGTGGCTACAGATTCCACGGCCGCGTCCGCGCCCTCGCCGACGCAGCCCGCGAAGCCGGATTGGGGCTCTAGATGGTTAACCAGTACGAACAGACTCCGGAGGACCTCACCGAAAAGGTCATCTACATCAACCGCGTCGCCAAAGTTGTCAAAGGCGGGCGGCGCTTCAGCTTCAGCGCCCTCGTCGTCGTCGGCGATGGCAAGGGCAGCGTCGGCATTGGCCTTGGCCGCGCCAACGAAGTCCCCGAGGCCATCCGCAAAGGCGCCGCACTTGGCCGCCGCTCCATGATCCGCGTCCCCATGCGCGAAGGCACCATCGCCCACGACCTGCTCGCCCGCTTCGGGGCGGCCCGCATCGTAATCAAACCGGCAAGCCCCGGCACCGGCGTTATTGCCGGCGGCGCCGTCCGTGCCATCATGGAAGCAGCAGGCATCCAGGACGTGCTGGCAAAGTCCCTCGGCAGCCGCAATCCCATCAATGTGGCACGCGCGACCATGGAAGGGCTCCAGTCCCTCCGCGACCCCGAGCTTGCCCGGCAGCGGCGGCTCGAAGTCATCCAGGAGGCCCAGTAAGCCATGGCCACGCTTCGCATCACCTACCGCAAGAGCGCGATCGGCTACCGCCAGAGCCAGAAGGACACCATCCACAAGCTCGGCCTGCGCCGCCTGCACCAGACCGTGGAGCACGAAGACAACCCGACAGTGCGCGGTATGATCGCCACCGTCAGCCACCTCGTCCACGTCACCGAAGGAGACGAACAATGAGCCTCGGCGCACACGAGCTCTCGCCTAACCCGGGCTCCGTCCGCTCCCGCAAACGCGTCGGGCGCGGCGACGGCAGCGGCCACGGTACCTACTCCGGCCGCGGCCTCAAGGGCCAGAAGTCCCGCTCCGGCGTCAAGATCCGCCTCACCTTCGAAGGCGGCCAGATGCCCCTCGCCCGCAAACTCGGCACCCTCCGCGGCTTCAACAACAAGTGGAAGGTCTATCACCAGCCCGTCAACGTCGGCACCCTCAACCGCTTCGACGACGGCGCCGAGGTGACCCCCGAGCTGCTGCGCCAGGCCGGCATCCTCAAGCACCTCCGCGAGCCCGTGAAGATCCTCTCCGAAGGCGAGCTCACCCGGAAGCTCAACGTCACCGCCCATCGCTTCAGCAAAGCAGCCCGCGAAAAGATTGAGGCTGCCGGCGGCACCGTGAACGAACTCAACCCCCGGCCATCCGGCAAAGGAGAGGACGCCTAGCCAATGGCAACGGCCCAGCCCATCCAGCGCCCACGCCTGTTCCAGGCCATGGTCGACGCGTTCCGGCAGGACGACGTCCGGCGCAAGCTGCTATTCACCATTGCGATGCTCATCGTCTTCCGCTTTGTGGCCCACGTGCCCATCCCCAACGTCGACCGCGAAGCGCTGATCATCGCCTTCGAAGGCAACACCCTCCTCGACTTCCTCAGCATCTTCTCCGGCGGCGCCCTTCAAAACCTCAGCGTCGCCGCCATGGGCGTCTACCCCTACATCACCGCCTCCATCATCATGCAAATCCTCACGCCCACCGTGCCGCGGCTTCGCGCCCTGCAGGAAGAAGGCGAACAGGGCCGCCGCCGCATTCAGCTCTATACCCACTGGCTCTGCGTCCCCATGGCCATGGTCCAGGGCTATGGACAGATCCTCTTCATCAACCAGACAGGCGGCGTCGAAGTCGTCCGCGACTTCGGCTTCCAGAACGACTTCATCGGTACCTGGGCAACGCTCTTCACCCTCACCGCCGGCACCATGTTCCTGGTCTGGCTCGGTGAGCTGATCACCGAAAACGGTATCGGCAACGGCATCTCCCTGATCATCTTCGGCGGTATCGTGGCCATGATTCCCGGCCTCATCCCCGGGCTCACCACCCAGTCCGTCCTGGCCATCCTGGCCATGGCCGCCTTCGCCATCGGCCTCACCTACCTCATCGTTTACTTCCAGGAGGCTCAGCGGCGCGTCCCCGTTCAATACGCCCGCTCAGCATTCAGAGGCGGACGCATGTATCGGCAACAGGGGCAAAGCCATATCCCCCTGCGCGTCAATATGGCCGGCATGATCCCCCTGATCTTCGCCTTCTCCATCATGATCCTGCCGGCGACCTTCGCGTCCTACTTCGTCGACGCCGGTGGCTGGGTCGCGCGCGTCGCCGAATTCATGGTCGACCAGTTCCAGGGCGGCCGCGGAGGTGTCGGCACTACGCCCATCTACTGGCTTGTGCTCTTCGTCCTGGTCGTGGCCTTCGCGTTCTTCTACACCATGGTCCAGTACCAGCAGCAGCAGATCGCCAAGACGCTCCAGCGCCAGGGCGCCTTCATTCCCGGCATCCGGCCGGGCCCGCCTACGGACGCATACCTGTTGCGCGTCGTCACGCGGATCACCTGGGGTGGCGCGTTCTTCCTCGGCTTCGTCGCCGTCGTGCCCTTCTTCGTCGGCCTCCTGACGGATATCCGCGCCCTCACCATCTCCTCAACCGGCTTCCTCATTGTGGTCGCCGTTGTCCTCGACACCATGAAACAGCTGGAAGCCCAGCTCCTCATGAGAAACTACGAAGGGTTCATTCGCTGACGTGTTTGTAGTGCTTCTTGGTCCCCCCGGCGCCGGCAAAGGCACCCAGGCCGAACGCATCGCCAAGGCCACCGGCCTCCTCCATGTCTCCACCGGGGACATGTTCCGCGAACATGTCCGCAACGAAACCGAACTCGGCCAGCTCGCAAAGTCCTACATGGACAAAGGCGAACTCGTCCCCGACGAGGTCACCATTTCCATGCTGAACGAACGCATCTCCCGCGACGACGCCTCCGAGGGCGTGATGTTCGACGGCTTCCCGCGAAACGTCCCGCAGGCCAAAGCCCTCGACGACGCCCTGGCCGAGCGCGCGAAGAAAATCGACCGCGCCCTCCTCATCAGCGCTCGCGATGAAGAGCTCGTCAGCCGCCTCAGCGGCCGCTGGATCTGCCGCCAGTGCGGCCGTCTCTTCCATGAGCGTTTCGACCCGCCCGCCGAGGCCGGCAAGTGCGATGCGTGCGGCGGCGAACTCTACCAGCGCGACGACGACAAGGCCGACGTCGTCCGCACCCGCCTGGAGAAGCAGAAGCCCGCGCCGGAGCTCATCGACCACTACCGGCAGGCTGGCGTGCTCCACGAAGTAGACGGCGAACGCTCGATCGACGAAGTCACCACCGCCCTCCTGGAGGCGCTCCGCTAGCATGGGCGTGAAGTACAAGTCCGATCGCGAGATTAAACTGCTGCGCGAGGCCGGCCGCCTCGTGGCGCAGACCCACGCGGAAATCGCCAGGATGATCCGCCCCGGGCTCAACATCCTCGAGATCGAACGCTACGTCTCTGAGGAATTCGCTCGCCACGGCGCCATCGAAACCTTCCGCGACTACTCGCCATCGGAGAAGTATCCGCCCTACCCATCCAACGTCTGCGTCAGCATCAACGACGAACTCGTCCATGGCATCCCCCGGGACCGCGAACTCGAGGAAGGCGACATCATCTCCATCGACCTGGGCGCCACGCTCAACGGCTATGTCGGCGATGCCGCTTTTTCCTACGGCGTCGGCGAAGTAAGCGACGATGTGAAAAAGCTCCTCCAGGTCACAGAAGACTCGCTCTGGGCCGGCATTCGCGCTGCCAGCAAGGCCCGGCACATCAACGACATCTGCGGCGCGATCGAAGACGCCATCCTCCCCAGTGGCTTCTCCATCGTCCACGGCTATGGCGGCCACGGCGTTGGCCGCAGCATGCACGAAGAGCCACACGTCCCCAATCACCGCATGCGCATCAAAGGCGCCCGCGTCCGCCCCGGTCTGGTGATCGCCCTCGAACCCATGGTCAACATCGGCAGCCCCGAGGTCGAAGAGTGCGATGATGGATGGACTGTAAAGACCAAAGACGGTAGCCTGTGTTGTCATTTCGAACATACAATCGCCATCAGAGAGGGGGGTGAAGTCGAAGTCCTCACGCTTCCCTGACCCGGCGAGTAGTTCACATCATCACACCGCAATCCGCGGGGGCTGGCCCGGCGACCCTTTCTCCGGGACGGCCTCGGCGCTAATCTGAGAAGAAGCAGGAATTCCCATGAAAGTGCGAGCTTCCGTTAAGCCACGCTGCGACAAGTGCAAGGTCATCCGCCGGCACGGTCGCGTCATGGTCATTTGCGCCAATCCGAAGCATAAGCAGCGGCAAGGGTAGAACATGGCACGCATCGCTGGAGTCGACCTCCCAAACGAAAAACGCATGGAAATCGCGCTCACCTATGTCTATGGCATAGGCCGCACCCGTGCGCGTCAGGTCCTCGAAATGACCGGCATCAACCCGGACACAAAGGCCCGCGACCTCACCGACAGCGAAATCCTCAAGCTGCGCGAGGCAATCGATAAGAACTACATCGTTGAGGGCGACCTCCGGCGCGAAGTGCGCCAGAGCATCCAGCGTCTCATCGAGATCAACTGCTACCGCGGCCAGCGCCACCGGCGCAACCTCCCCACCCGCGGCCAGAACACCCGCACCAACGCGCGCCAGCGCCGCGGCGTCCGCAAGACCGTCGCCGGTAAGAAGCGCACCGGTAAGAAGTAGTCAGGAACCACAGATATGGCAGACAAGAAACGACAGACCGCTGCTCGTCGTGGCAAACGCCGCGAACGGAAATCCGTACCGCGAGGCCGCGCCTACATCAAGAGCACCTTCAACAACACGCTGGTCACCCTCACCGACCCGAACGGGAACGTGATCGCCTCTTCCAGCGCCGGTGGTAGCGGCTTCAAAGGCTCCCGCAAGAGCACGCCCTTCGCCGCCCAGCTCGCCGGCGAAAACGCCGCCAAGAAGGGTATGGAGCACGGCCTCCAGTTTGTTGAAGTCTACGTGCGCGGCGCCGGCAGCGGCCGCGAAGCTGCCATACGCTCGCTCCAGGCCGCCGGCCTCAACATCACCGCCATCCGTGATATCACACCCATCCCGCACAACGGTTGCCGCCCGCCAAAGCGGCGCCGCGTTTAAGAGAGTCAGCACCCTATGGCACGTTACACTGGCCCCGTTTGCCGTCTTTGCCGCCGTCACGGCGAAAAGCTCTTCCTCAAGGGCGAACGCTGCTTCTCCCCGAAGTGCAGCTTCGAACGCCGGCCCAACCCGCCCGGCCCGCGCCCTGCTCGCCGCCGCAAGATCAGCGACCGCGGCCTGCAGTTGCGCGAAAAGCAGCGTGCCCGCGTGAGCTATGGCATCCTCGAACGCCAGTTCCGCCGCTACTACGACGAAGCCATCCGCCGCCCCGGCGTTACCGGCGAAAACCTGGTTCGCCTCCTGGAAATGCGGCTCGACAACACCGTCTACCGCCTGGGCTTCGCCGATTCCCGGAACCAGGCGCGCCAGGTCATCCGCCACGGCATGATCGCCGTCAACGGCAAAAAGCTCGATATCCCCTCCGCCCAGGTCACGCCCGGCGACACCATCGGCTTTACCGATCGCGGCAAGCGCAGCGAGTACTTCAAGTACGTCCAGGAAGTCATCAAGTCCAAGAACCCGCCCGCCTGGCTCAGCGTCGATACCAGCGCCATGAGCGGGAACGTCGTGAGCCCGCCCGACATCGTCCAGGGCGAAACACACCTCTTCAACGAAAACGTCGTCATCGAGTACTACTCGCGCTAATCACACCCCGCCCGGAGGGCGCACCATGAGCATGATGGAAAGCACCGAACTGATGGGCGATCGGCCGCCAGAGGTCGTACCCCAGCTCGATACCGTCGAAGAAACCGAAACTTACGGCAAGTTCGTCGCCGAGCCCCTCGATGCCGGCTACGGCATCACCCTCGGCAACGCGCTTCGCCGTGTCCTGCTCTCCTCCCTCGAAGGAGCAGCCATCTATTCCGTGCGCATCGAACAGGTGCAGCACGAATACTCCTCCATCTCCGGCATGCAGGAGGACACCACTGAGTTCCTCCTCAACGTCAAGGAAATCCGCATCCAGGCCCTCGCCGACCGGCCCGGCACCCTCTCGCTCGACGCTGAGGGCCCCGGCGAAGTTACCGCCGGCGATATCCAGGTGCCCGCCGACTTCGAGATTGTCAATCCTGAACTCCACCTGGCAACCCTCGATAGCAAAGATTCCCGCCTCAACGCCGAATTCAACGTCCGCATTGGCCGCGGCTATGTCCCCGCCGGCACCCTCGAGGGCATGCCCATCGGCACCATCCCCGTCGATGCCATCTACTCGCCGGTCCGCAAGGTCAACTACCGCGTCGAAAAGACCCGCGTCGGCCAGTCCACAAACTTCGACAAACTCGTCCTCGAGATCTGGACCGACGGCTCCATTACTCCGACCGACGCCCTCGGCCAGAGCGCGGATGTCCTCATCGACCAGTTTGCCCTCTTCAGCCAGATGGGCCGCCCGCCCATGGGCTGGACCGGCGAGGCTGCAGGCGCCCTCACCGGCGCCAAGGGCGGCCCCGCCGACGCTCGCTGGAACACCCCCATCGAGGACCTCCAGCTCTCCGTCCGCGCCTATAACTGCCTCAAGCGCAGCGGCCTCATGACCGTCGGCCAGGTCCTGGAAAAGACTGAGGACGAGCTGCTCTCGCTGCGTAACTTCGGCCGCAAGTCCTACGATGAGCTGCGCGACCGCCTCATCGAGCTCGGCTACGTCGACGGCACCCAGGAAGGCCTTGTGCCCATCTACACCTCCGGCGCTGCCCCGCAGGCAGAGCCCGGCAGGCGTCCCGCAGGCGCCCGCGCCGAATCTGTCATCCTCGACGAAGAAGACGAGGAAGAAAGCCTCGGCGCGCTCGGCAAAGCACTCAAAGAAGCACTACGTGAGGTTGGCGACGACGACCTGCTCGCCGCCGACGACGAGGAATAACCCATGCGTCATCGAGTCTCCGGCCGCCACCTTGGTCGCGATACCGCCCATCGCAGGTCGCTCTATCGCAACCTGGTGACCGACCTGCTCCACTACGAGCGCATCACCACCACCGAGGCCAAAGCCAAGGAAATCCGTGGCATGGCCGAACGCATCATCACGCTCGGCCGCAAAGGCGACCTCCACAGTCGCCGCCAGGCATCCCGCTTCGTCCTCGATAAGAACGTGGTCAAGAAAGTCTTCGACGAGATCGGTCCGCGCATGAAGGATCGTCCCGGCGGCTACCTGCGCATCACCTCCCTCGAGCCGCGCAAGGGCGACGGCGCGAAAATGGCGGCCATCGAGCTCGTCGACTTCGTCGAAGCTGGGCCCACCGAGCGCCCCGAGCGCGTGACCGCTCCGGCGAGCGCCGCCCCGGCCGGCGCCACCGTTGCCGGAGCCGGCGAGCCGACAGCCGCCGCTCCGCAAGAGCCCGCCGCCGAGGCCGAAGAAGCCCCGGAGGACTCCGTCGAAGCCCCCGCTGTCGAAGAGACCGCCGAGGAAGAAGCTCCGGAGGCTACCGCCACCGCTGAAGCGCCCGAGGAAGAACAACAGGAGGCCGAAACTCCCGCTGAAGCCGCGGCCGAAGAAGAACTCGCTCCCGAAGCCGAAGCAGAGTCACCGGCAGATGTCGACGCTGAGGCTGAGGAAGACGACGAAGGAGAAAAGCAGTCCTGACGCCGTGGACGCGAAACGCTTCGCGGCGACAGTAAGCTACGACGGGGGAGGCTTCTCGGGTTCGCAACTGCAGCCCAACGCCCGAACCGTCCAGCAAGAATTGGAATCAGCGGTAGAGGGCCTCTTCGGGACCCGCTACCGTGTCGCGATGGCAGGGCGCACCGACTCCGGTGTCCATGCCGTCGGCCAGGTGGCAGCCTTCGACGCCCTGACCCGGCTCGATCAAGCCACCGTCGGGCGAGCGCTTAATGCGCTCCTGCCCGAAGATGTATCGGTACGCGATGTGCGCGAAGTCCCTTCGGACTTCGACCCGCGCCGCTGGGCGCGCCGCCGCCGCTACCGGTACACCGTACTGAACAGCCGGGTGCGGCTGCCGCTCTGGCGCCGCGTCGCCTGGCATGTCGAGGCCAGCCTCGATATCGCCGCGATGCAGCGCCTGGCAGAAGCACTCTTGGGCCGGCAGGACTTTCTGGCCTGCTCCGGCCCGCTGGAACCCGGACGCTCTTCGGAGCGCACGGTCATCGAAGCCGGGTGGCGCCAGGAAGGCTGCCTGCTCGTCTTCGACATCGAAGCCGATGCGTTCCTGCCGCACATGGTGCGTCGCATTGTCGGCGCCTCCGTGAGCGTAGGACGCGGATCGGCGACAGTGGAGGAAATCACCGGCCTCCTGCGCCGGAAAGCCGTGGGGACCATCGGCCCCACAGCACCAGCGCACGGCCTTTGCCTCGAACACGTCATCTACGACGAGGGATATTTGCCATGAGCACCACCACCGTCCGCATGAAAGCAGCGGACATCTACAAGGACTGGCACGTTATCGATGCCGCCGGCCGTCCCCTCGGCCGCGTCGCCACCGAGGCTGCGCGCCTGCTCCGGGGCAAGCATAAGCCTACTTTCGAGCCCCATCTTGATGACGGCGACTTCGTCATCGTCATCAACGCCTCGAAGGTCAGGCTCACCGGCAACAAAGCTGAGCAGAAGCGCTATTACCGCCACTCCGGCTACCCTGGCGGGCTCAAGGAGCGCACCTTCGAGCAGATGATGGCCACCTTCCCCGAGCGCGTGATTGAGCAGGCCGTCTGGGGCATGCTGCCCAACGGACCGCTCGGCCGCCGCATGCACAGGCACCTCAAGGTCTACCGCGGCCCCGACCATCCCCACCAGTCCCAGGTCGTCGGCAGCCAGCGCGCCCGCGAAGCGCGCGAAGCCGCCCTCGCCGAATCCGCCGCTGCCAGCGCGCAGAAGCCGCCGCCCAGACTGAGGCCCCTCCCCGTCCGCGAAGAGATTAAGGCCGCGCGCCGCGCCGAAGAACGCGAAGCCCTCGCCCGCGAACAAGAGGCAGCCGAAGAAGCCGCCCGCGTTGAGGAAGAAGCCCGCGCCAAGGAAGAGGCAGCAGCCCGCGCCGAAGAAGAAGCCGCCGCAAAGGAAGAAGCAGCAGCCGAAGCTCCTGCCGAACCTGAGGCGGTCGCCCCCGCTGCCGAACCTGAGACATCGGAAGCTGCTCAGGAGGCGCCCGCGGAAACTGGCGAGGAAGCAAAGCCCGCCCGCCGCAGCCGCTCCCGCAAAAAGGCCACCGAAGAGACCGCCGAGGCGCCGCCCGCCGCTGAAGAGCCGGCCGAAGAGCCAAAGCCGCGCCGGCGCCGCACTCGCAAGAAGGAAGAACCATCAGCCGAAGCAGAACAGCCGGCCGAGCAATCCGCCGCCGATGCTGAAGAGGAGAACAAGGCATGAGCGACCAGCAGTACTACTACGGGACCGGGCGCCGCAAGACTGCCGTCGCCCGCGTCCGCCTCTATCCCGGCAATGGCGCGATCGTCGTCAACGGCAAGCCCATGGAAGAAGTGTTCCCTCGTGACGAACATCGCCGCATCATCACCGCTCCCCTGGAGCGCCTCAGCCGCGAAAACCGCTTCAGCGCCCAGGTGAAGTGCGAAGGCGGCGGCGTCTCCGGCTGGGCCGGCGCAATCCGCATGGGCATCGCTCGCGCCCTGGTCGCAGCCGACCCCAACGCCAAACCAGCGCTGAAGAAGCCGACCAGTCTCCTTACCCGCGACCCCCGCATGAAGGAGCGCAAGAAAGCCGGCCTCAAGCGCGCCCGCAAGGCCCCGCAGTTCACCAAGCGCTAAAGGCTTCGGCATCGACCGTCCGCCAATCGACCAACCAGGCCCCTCCACCACGGAGGGGCCTGGTCTTATCTCGAACCCCACTCGACATCCGCGCCTTTTCCCGGTAGAAACCGCCCCAACCCTCGCTACGGCGGTGCTCCCATGCAGTCCAACTTCGTCCAGACCTCCGACATCCGCGTGCACTACCTGCAGCAGGGCACCGGCACGCCCGTCGTCCTCATCCACGGCTTCCCGGAAACCTCCTACGAATGGCGCAAGCAGTTCCCCGCGCTCGTCGACGCCGGCTACGCCGTCTTCGCGCCCGATACCCGCGGCTTCGGCCAGACCGACAAGCCCGGGACGCGCGCCACCCGCCACCTCCTCGCCAGCGACATCATCAACTTCATGGACGCCCTCGACATCCCGAAGGCCCACGTCGTCGGCCACGACTGGGGCGGCATCATCGCCTTCAAAGTCGCCATCGACTGGCCCGACCGCGTCGAACGCCTTGCCCTCATGGACACGCTCTGCACCGTCTGGGCGCCCCGCGCCGTCCACGGGTACTGGTTCAAAACCCAGCCTTATCCGGAAGAGTTCTTCCGCAACTACCACCGCCAGTTCATAGAAGCGCTCTTCACCGGCGTGTCCGACCCCGAGCTCCCGCCGCGCCCGCTCTCGCCCTGGCACATACCACCCTCCGCCGCCGCCCTCCGCTGGGCCACCGACGAAGACGTCGACCACTACCGCCAGGCCTTCGCCGATCCCGATTCCCACGCCTCCGCCATCTCCTACTACCGCTACGCCCTCCCCTTCCACGTCGTCAGCGAAGATAGCGACGCCTCCCACGGCGAACGCTTCCGTCACCTTGGCGAGCACGAAGTTGCCCGCATGTGGCTCCACGAAGAAGGCCTGGAAAACCATCCGCTCTTCGAACACTTCATGGACTACGGCCCCGAAGACCGCCACAAGCGCTTCCCCAACCCCGCCCTCTGGATGTATGGCACCTACCTGGGTCGCTCACCGGCCGAACGCGAACAGCCAGCCGACGCCATCCCAACCGGCAACCCCTTCGTCGACCAGTTCTCGCGCTACTTCCCCGACCTCCGCGCACGCCAGGTCAATGCCGGCCACTTCTTCCCCGAAGAAGCCCCCGAAGTGACCAACGAAACCCTCCTCGCCTTCCTCGCCGGCAAGATCTGACACGCCGCATGGTGTAAGATCGCTACACATCGTCTATGTGTGGAGGCCGCGATGGCCACGAACCTTGCTCTCGACGACGAACTCATCACCGAAGCCCAGCGCCTCGGTGGCCACAAGACCAAGAAGGAAGCCGTGACCGCTGCGATCGAGGAGTACATTCGACAGCAGCGCGTCAATGCGTTGATTGCGTCGTTTGGTACGGTCGACTTCGACCCGGAATACGACTACAAAGAACAACGCCGCCGCGACACCGAAAAGCGAGTCCCGCGTTGGGAGTCCTGATAGATACGAACATTTTGTCTCTGGCGCTCCGGCGGAGGCAGGATGGCATTTCGGCCCGCGAATCTGCAGTTGTGCGCGAACTCAGCGGTCTGCTGGCTCGCCGAGAGGCTTTCCTCCTGGGGGCTGTCCGGCAGGAGGTCATGTCCGGCATACGCGACGAACACACTTTTGAAGCGATTCGAGACCAACTCC
>SLAK01000293.1 GCA_007126855.1 Dehalococcoidia bacterium
CAGCACTTCTTCCGTGTGCTGGCCGAGCAGGGGCGCCGGGTCGCCGTTCGGCAAACGCGTCCCGTTTTCCACAAACGGCAGCGATGGGTACATGTGGAATCCTACGATTTCCCGTTCTTGCCCCTCCCAGAAGTCGCGCTCCACCAGTGGGCCCAGCGACAGCAGCGCTGCTTCGTTGCAAACGGGAGCGGCCGGAACCTCCGCAGCGACGCACGCCTCTACCACCTCGTCGGGCGTCCTTGCGCGTGTCCATGCCCTCAGCCGTTCGTCGATCTCGTCCCGGCAGCGTTCACGGTCGTCAGCGCAAGCCAGCCGCTCGTCGCGCGCCCATGGTTCGCCGATACGCTCCGCCAGTGCGCTCCATTCCTCGTCGCCGCGGACCTCCAGCACCACCCAGGCATCATCCCCCGCGCAGCGGTATGCGCCCGATGGCGTGTGCCCCGGCCGGACATTCCCACGCCGCGTTGGCACGCTTCCCGTCTCCTGGAACTCGATCAGCGCCTCGCTAACCAGCGGCAGAAAACCCTCGATTTGCGCGCACTCCAGCTTGCATCCGGCCCCGGTCCGGCGCCGCGCCGCGAGGCCCGCCAGCACGGCCGTGGTACCGGTCAACCCGCTCACCGGGTCGCCAAGCGCGTTCGAGACCATCATCGGCGGGCCGTCCGCATAGCCCGTGAGCGACGACAGCCCGGAATTCCCCTCGATCGTGTTTCCAAACGTCAGGTAGTGCGATTCTGGCCCGTCCGAGCCAAAGCCTGGCTGCCGCAACATCACCAGCCGCGGGTTCTCCGCACTCAGCCGCTCGTAGGTCAGGTCCATCTTCTCCAGCACACCCGCGCCGAAGTTCTCAACCAGCACGTCCGCCTCGCGGATCAGCTCCCGCAAGATGTCGAGCCCCCGCGGTGTCGCCAGGTTCAGCGTGATGCCACGCTTCCCGCGGTTCGCGCTGTTGAACACGTGGCTCCATTCATAGGTGCGGAGCCCGTTGTCCGACCCCGGCGGCCGTGAGCCGCGCCACCAGTCAAAGTGCGTATGGCTCTCCACTTTGATGACATCGGCGCCCAGCGCCGCCAGGATGTGCGTCACCAGCGGCCCGGCCCAGCCCATCGACAGGTCCACCACGCGCAGCTTGCCCGGCTCCCACGGCGAAGGGCCGCCTGTCTCCTCCGGCACTTCCCTGGCCGAAGCTGCCGCCATTACACGGGTAACCGGCCCGGGCACCTCCATCTGCTTCCCTCCGGGCGTGCTTACCGGTTGCCATACCTCGCGCTCACGCAGGTGCGGCGCTTCCAGCACCTCCGCGATGTCCGGCAGGTACGACGACGGGATGCGGTTGTGCTGCAATTCGTGATAGGCCTCCAGCCGGGTGCGTTCCGCCAGCCACGGCAGCAGGTAGCTGTCCAGCTCCTCCAGGCGCTGGCTGCGGTCTGTGTGTGTCCGGAAGCGTGGGTCGTCCGCCAGCTCCGGGTGGCCGATCAGCCGCGCCAGCGATGCCCACTGCCCGTGTAGCGCCGCGTGAATACCCACGTAGCCATCCTTGCAAGGCATCGTCATCAGCGTCGCCTGGCCGGGGCTAAATCGGTTCCCCACACGCGTGCGCGTTATCCCGTGATACTGGAACGCGACCGTGTCGTAGATGGTGGTTGCCGCCAGCACATCGACCATCGCGATGTCGACCAGTCCCGCGCGGACCTCGCTGCCGCGCACCTCGCCGGAAAGTGCCGCGATCGCCCCAAAGAGCCCGGCAAGGAACTGTCCCTGCGCTCCCGGCAGCGCGATCGGCTCCCTGCCCGGCTCACCGACGGCGTACATCCAGCCGCCTGCAGCATAGGCCGCAAGGTCGCTCGCCGGTCGCTCGCTCCAGCTTCCCTCCAGCCCCCACGGCGTGATCCAGACAACGCGTGCATCCCTTGCCACGGCCTCCACCTGTTTGCGTGTCTCCGTGTTGACCGGCGCATCGGTAATGAGCGTCCCGCCGGGCGCGCAGTTGATCGCCGGTTCGCCCGTGAAGCTCGCGCCCCGCGCCAGGAATGCGCCCATGCGGCCCGGATCGAGGGCGCTCTGGTGGTCGACTCGTGCCCCGTGAGTGCTGAGCAGCCAGGCCGCGTACCCGGCGGCGACGCCAAATGACACCACGGCAAAATGCTTTCCATCGAGCAGGTCCATGGGCGCGCATCATACTGGCCTCGCGCCCGCATGGCAGCATTGCGCTGTGCAAAAGCCGGGCAAACAAGCGCGTACGGGGTGACTTCTGGTGGGCGCCTTGCGCTCTCCGGTTCAAGCTGCCTGGCGTTCTCCGGCGGCAAGCACCCGCGCAGGCCTGCCCAGCAGGTATCCCTGCCCTTCGTCACAGCCGAAGTTTCTAAGCACGGCCAGTTCCTCTTCGGTTTCGATGCCCTCGGCGACCACCCTCTGCCCAATGGCCTGCGCCGTCGAGATGACCGCCCGCACGACCGTCTGATCGCGTTCGCTTCCGGAGAGTTCCGTCACGAAGGAGCGGTCGATCTTCAACGCGGTGATAGGCAAGCGGGCCAGGCGCGACAGCGACGAATAGCCGGTCCCGAAGTCATCGATGGCAATGCCAACGCCCAGATCGCGCAGGTCAGCAATAACGCCGAGTATCCGCTCGTCGTCAATCTCCTGCGACTCCGTAAGTTCCAGCTCCAGCCGCGCTGGGTCCACGCCGAACTCATCCAGCGTGGTCATCACCTCATCCACGAACCCCCGTTGGAGGAGCTGCGCATATGCAACATTCACGTTCATTCGCAGGTGATCATCAGCCTGGCTGCGCAGGTGCTCCAGCGCCCGGCGCAGCACCCACCGCCCGAGCCCACGAACCTGGCCCGACCGCTCTGCCAGCGGGATGAACTCGTCCGGGGCGATCACGCCGTATGTCGGGTGCGTCCAGCGGGCCAGCGCCTCGAATCCCGTGGTTGCGCCGCTGCTCAGGTCCACGATCGGCTGGTAGGCCACAGAAAATTCGCGGTCGAAATCCGCGATGCCCAGCCCCTGACGAAGAGTCTGCTCCCGTATGGCGCGCGCCCCCATCTCCGGCGCATAGTGGGCGACCACGCTCCCGCGTGACTTCGCCGCATAGAGCGCCAGGTCCGCAAAGCGCAGGAGGTCCTGTCCGTTTGTGGCGTCCTGCGGGTATCGCGCAAAGCCGATGCTCGCCGTGACGGCGCAGTCGGGCACCAGCCGTTTCGCGTCCTTCCGTGATCTGGCAGCGATCCGCGCCGCCAGGGCATTGTCTTTCAATGGCTGATCACCCTGGTGCAACACAACGAACTCGTCGCCTCCCAGCCGGAAGGCGTCCCCCGGTGTCGCCACCCGCTGGATCGCGCGGCTCACACTGCGCAGGAGCTCATCGCCCGTGGTGTGGCCAAAGCAGTCATTCACCGCCTTGAAGTCGTTCAGGTCCACGATGAGCAGCGCGAAGACGCGCCCGGCGGCGACCAGTTCCCTCACCCGCTCGTACATCGCCCTGCGGTTCCCCAGCCCGGTCAGCGGGTCGATATAGGCCAGGCGCTCCAGCTCTCGCTGTTGCTCCATCAGCTTCGTCACATCTTCCTGGATCGCGATGAAGTATGCCGGCTTCCCATCCACGCAGATCGGCGTGACGCTCTGGGAGGCGAAGTACAGCTCGCCGTCCGGCCTGCGGTTCGCCACGTGGGACCTGAACGGCTTGCCGGCCCGGATAGTCTTCCAGAGCTGTTCGTAATAGCTGCGGCCGTGCAGCCCCGACTGGAAGATCCGCGGTGTCTCCCCGATAGCCTCCTCCGCCGCCCAGCCGGTCAATTCCGTGAATGCCCGGTTCACCCATTGGATGACACCATCGGCATCGGTGACGAACACCGCGTTCACGGTCTCATCGAGCGCTGCGATAGCAAGTGCCCGGTCGAGCGTCCAGGGGGCCATCGCAGCTTCCGCAGGGCCTGCGGTCATGCACTGTCTCCGTTCGGCTGCCTCGCTGGTCCCCTGCGCACGCTGTCGCAGGACCTGGTCCTTCGGGGACTTGGGCAACTCCTGTCGTGATCGTCGGCAAACTTTCCGCGGTTCGCACCACATCCGTACATTGCCGCCATAGATCGAGAGCCAATCGCTCTTTAGGGCGTGGTCACAGCAGGCGGCCGAGATGGCTGCTTTACGCGATAGTCCGCTCGCCGTAGTCGGCTTCATCCAGCACAATCAGGCCGTTGCTCAGCGCAAACCGCGTGAGCAGCACTTTATTATGCAAGTCGAGCTTCATCATGATCTTTTCGCGGTGGCCCTCCACCGTCTTCGTGCTCACGTATAGCAGGGCAGCGATCCCACGGCCCGTGTAACCATCGGCGATGAGCCGCAAAATCTCGAGCTCCCGTGCCGTCAGTGTGTCGACCCGGGACGATGGACTTTCCTGGTGTGATCGCTCGATGAGGCAAGCGACATCGGTGTCCTCGCTCAATTGCGGCGAGACATACACGCCGCCGCGCTGAACGATCGAAATTGCCATCATCAGCTCGGCCGTGTCACATTCCTTCAGCACATAGCCGGATGCGCCTGCGCGCAGAGCCTTGATCAGTAGGTCCTCGTCCCCAAAGCCGGAGAGCATGATCACCCGTGGTGGATGTGGAAGCCGCCGTATCTCCCGCGCTGCGTCGATGCCGCTAATGCCTCGCATCACCACGTCCATCAACACCACGTCCGGCTGCCACGATTGCGCCTTCTCAATAGACTCGATTCCGTTTGCGCACGTGGCAACATCTGCCACATCCTGCAGACCCTGGAGCAATCCCTTCAGGGCCTGCCGGAACACACCATGGTCGTCGGCCAGAAGAATGCGGATCGGTGCCCCGCCGATTGGTAGTTGCATGACGTTACCCTTCGCCACATCCGCGAGATTGCGGAGCGTGTTGGTCCGCTGAGCGTAGCATTCCGCTGAGCGTAGCATCTCGGGACGGGCCGAGTGCGCTATTGCGAGCGTTTTGGACATATTTGTACCGAACTGTTACAGAAATGAGATGTGAATTTTGTTCATAACTGCCGCGGCGCTCCTGGCAGCCCGGCACACTGGGGGATTCACCCCATGCCCATCCGGGGCGAACCCGGCATCTATATGGGTTGTTCAACAGACGCAAAAGGGTTGTTCGCCTTGTGACGGAAGACCACCCACAGCCCGCATGCTCTGGAGTACAAACCCGACGCAAGGACCAGCGCCATGACCACCCGCTTCATACCACATCAGACGCTCGCCAACGCAACACGCGACAAACTTGTCACGGACCACTTGCCCTTCGTCCGCCACATCGTTGGCCGCATGGCTGTCAGCGGGAACAGCAAACTCATGGAATTCGAAGACCTGGTCGGTCATGGCGTCATCGGCCTGATCCAATCCGCCGAACGCTTCGACCCCGACCGGGGGGCCAGCTTCGCATCCTTTGCAGCGTCGCGCATTCGCGGCGCCGTCCTCGATGCGCTCCGCGGCACCGACACCCTTAGCCGCACCGCCCGCCAACGGGTGCGCCTCATTCATGCTACGGAGTCCAGGCTCGCCTTCGGCTTTGGACGCTCACCCACGCACGATGAGGTGCGCGTCGCCACCGGGCTCCGCGAGCGCCAGTACTGGGATGCCTGGCGCATTTCCAGAGTCGCCGTCGTTTCCATTGATACCATGAATGCGCACGCCGCCGAAGACGAAGATAGCCCGCGCGAGGTGCCCGCGGAAATCGAAGACGACCCCGCCGGCATAGAGCACCAGGAACTGCTCGATGCGCTTGTCCTGGCCATCGCAGAATTGGCTCCCCGCGATCGCCAGATCATCGGCCTGCGCTACCAGGAAAACCTCACCCTGCGCAAAGCTGCCGCCATCCTGGGCATCTCCGAAAGCCGCGTGTCGCAGCTCGAAGTCCGCATCCTGGGCCGCCTGCGCCGCTCCCTCAGCCCCTATGACGCCGCTGCCTGATCCTCAGGATGTCCGAAGCGCCACCAGGTGAAAGCGCCATGGCTCCCCGCTGCGCACATGCTCCGGTATCTCGCCGGCGCCGTCCCGCATATACGGGTCGTCGAATGCGCCAAGGTCCTCGAAGCCGCGTTCC
>SLAK01000058.1 GCA_007126855.1 Dehalococcoidia bacterium
GGCTCCAGCGCCGGGGCCAGCCGCTTCAACACGCCCGAAAGCCCGTGCGCGCCCAGCGAATCGCTGTTGGCGATCAGGGCCATCCCGCCCGTGAAGACGCGGTGCAACGGCACCAGCCCCTTGGCCCGCACCGAGTCCTCGTCGCGAGCGGACATCACCACGAGCTCGGCATCCTCCGGCGGATAGGCGTCAGCCGAGCCGTGCACCGTAAGCAGCCGGTAGGCGGGAATGCGCAGGTGCACCGCCACCGCGTCGGCGATGTTCGGGAATTCCGAGACGATGCGTGCGCCGGGGATACCATCGCCGGCCGGCACCTGCCCCTCTTTCAATCCCGACGACGGCGCGGCGCAAAGCCACACGGAAGTCGTGGGACCCGGGACGGAACCAATGCGCGAGATACGCTGCAAGGGGAAACGCAGGGACATTTCTGTCAGCCAGGCATCCCCGCAGATGCCGATGTCGTAGTTGCCCAGCGCCACCTGCACCGGGATGTCCCTCTCCCGGAAGATGCGGAGCTGGAGCGTGTCGTTCTCGGACATGGACCGGAGCACACGCGACGATGGCTCATAACCATCGGCCTCGATGCCGGCCCCGGCCAGCAGCTCGCCTGTTGATGCCCGTGCATCGCCGGTGGGTAGGGCTATCCGTGTCATTTCTGCTGCAACACCAGTGCCACGACATCTTCGATGCCGGAGACCTGCTTTGTCTCCCCACCGGAAACGGCTTCGAGCACATCACCAGAGACGCGGACCTTGACCGCCGTCGTTGCGCCGTCAGGTTCCAGCGCGGCTTCCACGCCGGAGCGGTGCAGGGCCCGCGCCACGGCGATCGCACGGGACAGGTCGGCAGGCGCCGCCGGGACGACGGCCACCAGCACCGGCTCCGTGCCCGCTTCGGCCAGCCGCGCCGCAAGCGCTCCAGCTTCGAGCGCCAGGCCGCAGGCAGTGTCCTGCCGGATGGGCGCGGGCAATGAATAGCGGCCGCCGCGGCCCCACATCGAACCTTCGGACTCGAATTCGAAGACCACGCCCGTGTAGTACTCGAAGTCACTCGGCATGCCGAGTTCCAGCACGATGCTCCGTCCCGACTCGCGCAGCCCCGCCGCCACGCTCCGGAGGTCCTGCAGCGCCTCATCGAGTTTCGGGTGCAGTCCCTCGGCGAGCGCTGAGACGTTCTCGATCAAGATCTCATTCGCGGCCGGCTGGAGCGCAGCTTCGAGCACCGCTGTCAGTCGCGCGTTGTCCGCGACAAGCGGGCGCAGCGCTTCCAGCCCCTGCGCCACGACTGCGTCATGGACATCCCGATCGGCCGGCCCGGCGGCTTCCAGGAGCGCCTGAGCCACACCGACATGCGAGAGGTGCACGACTGGCGCCATCCCCAGCGCTTCGAGCGTCTCGCAAGCGATGAGCGCCGTCTCCAGTTCGCCGAGCAGCGGCGGTGCTTCCAGGTATTCGATGCCGCACTGCCAGTCCTCGCGGTCGGCGTCGCCTTCTTCGAAGCGGAAGCGGTTCTGCACGTAGAAGAGGCGCGCCGGCATGGGGAGGTCGGCTTCGGCCGCGGCCCGCGCGACCGGCACGGTCGAATCGGGGCGGAGCACCACGCGCTCGCCGCTCCAGCCATCCCAGTCCAGGAAGCTGTAGACGCGGGACAGCATCTGGGGCGTGAGTGCGCCGGCAGCCGTGAAAAGGCTGTAGCTTTCGAGCGTCGGCGTGCGGACCTCGCTGTAGCCCCAGTGCGATGCGGCGGAGCGGAAGGCGTCTTCCACGCGCCGGAAGGCCCGCATCGATGAGGGCAGAAGGTCGCGCATGCCGCGCGTACGACGGAGGGCAACAGATTCTATCGTGGTCATGAGGTGCTTCCCATGATAGGAGACCATCGCTTATCAGCGAACTCTCCGGGCGACCGATATACTCAAAGATGTGAGTGTGAAATTTCGCCTCGCACTGTGGCTTATGGTGCTCGTCACCGGCGTCGCCGCTGCATGCGGCCCGCGGGACGATACACCTGAGAACGCCGTCCATGTGCTAACCGCAACCGGTACGGTCGGCCCGGTGATGGATCAGTACATCGACCGGGGCATCAGCAAAGCTGAAGCGAACCAGGCAAGGCTCGTCGTCATCCAGCTCGATACACCTGGTGGCCTCAACACCTCCATGGAATCCATCGTGAAGCGAATCCTGCGCTCGGGCGTCCCCGTCGCAGTCTACGTGACGCCTGAAGGCGGGCGCGCCGCCAGCGCCGGCACCTTCATCACCATGGCCGCACACATCGCGGCAATGGCCCCGAACACCCGCATCGGCGCTGCCTCCGCCGTGATGGCCGGCGGAGAGGACATCGGAGAAACGCTAGGCCGCAAGATCGAAGAGGACGCCACCGCGCTCATCCGCGCCCTGGCAGAGGAGCGAGGCCGCAACGCTGACTGGGCGGAGGATGCCGTACGCGAGGCCCGCGCGAACAACGACCGCGACGCGCTGGAGCTGGGGGTCATCGATCTCCGTGCGGCCACCCTGGACGACTTGCTCGAAGCCATCGACGACACCGACGTGCGGCTCCGCGAAGGAGTGTCCGTCGAAATGCGCGGCCTGACCGATGCCGAGCTGGTGTATACCGACATGTCCTTCTGGGAGCGGGTGCTGTCCGTTCTGGCAAACCCCACGCTGGCATCGATCCTCATAGCGCTGGGCTTCCTCGGGCTCATCTTCGAGCTTTCGAGCCCCGGCACCTTCATCCCCGGCACCGCCGGCGCCATCGCGATGATCCTGGGCTTCATGGGTCTTGGTGCGATGCCGATCGAGACCGCTGGGCTCATCTTCATCGGCCTGGCGCTGGTGCTGTTCGCAATGGAGATCTTCGTCGCATCAGGCGGCATCCTGGCGGCGGCGGGAGCCGTGTCTATGGTGCTGGGGGCGATTATTGCCTTCCGGGATACGCCAGCGGAATTCTATCCAAACCGCATTGTGTTGGGGTTCCTTATCGTTGTCGTGGTCGGTATGTTCCTCTCTATGGCGATTGGGCTTGCGAGAGTGCGCCGAATAGAGCGTCCTTCGGCATTCGAAGCGCTGGTCGGTGAAACCGTTGTCGCGCGAACACCGCTACGGCCCGATGGCTACGTGCTGCTCAACGGTGAACGCTGGAAGGCAGAAATCGAAGACGGCGTAGCAACCACAGGCGATAAACTGCGCGTGACCAGTGTTGAAGGCTTTAAGCTCAGAGTGACCAAGGAGAGGGACAATGACACAGATACCCCAGCGCCCCGGTAGGGAGCCAGAGCCGCAATATCCGACGGGAGCCGGCACACGCGTCGTCCGGGCCTTCCTTATTGGGCTTAGCTCCGTCCTGCTCATTCCGCTGCTTCCGTTCGTCATCCGCGTGGTGAGCGAATACGAGCGGGGCGTCATCTTCCGCCTTGGGCGGCTGGTGGGCGCGCGTGGCCCGGGACTCTTTGTCCTGCTGCCCTTTGTCGACCGCATGGTGAAAGTCGACCTCCGAACTGTGACCCTGGACGTGCCTTCGCAGGAAGCCATCACGCGCGACAACGTGACCGTGAAGGTCAACGCCGTCATCTACTTCCGTGTGCTCGAACCGACCGCGGCCGTCGTCCGCATCCTGGACTACATCCGCGCAACATCGCAGATCGCCCAGACAACGCTGCGCTCGGTCCTCGGCCAGTCGGACCTCGACGAGCTGCTCGGCCAGCGCGAGCAGATCAACCAGAAACTGCAGCAGATCATCGACGAGCAAACCGAGCCATGGGGTGTCAAAGTCACCGCCGTCGAGGTTAAGGACGTGGAATTGCCACACACCATGCAGCGGGCGATGGCAGCACAGGCCGAAGCCGAACGTGAACGGCGCGCCAAGATTATCGCGGCCGATGGTGAATTTCAGGCCAGCGAACGCCTCCGCGAAGCCGCCGAGATCATGGCGCAGGAGCCCATCACCATCCAGTTGCGCTATCTCCAGACGCTCCGGGAGATCGGCGCGGAACACAACTCGACCATCGTGTTCCCCGTCCCGATCGACCTGGTCGAAATGATGATGCGCGACGAGGAACGCTAGCCGGCCGGGCGGACCGACACCTCGGCGGCCGTCACAGCCAGGCGGCGGCCATCGGCAAGCTCCACCACAAGGGAGCCATCTTCGGCGATGTCGGCGGCCAGCGCGTCGTATGGCGGGTTGCTGCCTTCGGCGATGGTCACCTGCCGCCCGAGCACCAGGCTGAGGTCCCGGTAGGCCGGTGCGAGCTCCTTCGCCGGCTGCGCAAGCAAGGCTTCCATCTCGTTGCACAGGCCGGCCAGCAGCGATTCGCGGTCGACCGGAGAGCCGAGTTGCAGCCGGAGGCTGGTTGCGATGTCCGCCAGTTCCGGAATTTGCGTGGGGTCGCCATTCACATTGATGCCGATGCCCGGGAAGACGATGGTGCCGCCGCCGTCGACTTCGCTGTCGATCAGCATGCCGCTCACCTTGCGGTCACCATGGACCCAGATGTCGTTCGGCCACTTGATGCGCGCGTACACGCCGGTGGCGCGGATGGCGTGTGCCACCGCGAGCGGGATGGCCAGCGGCGCGGCCCGGAGACCGGCTACATCGAGCCGGAGGACAAAGGTGACGTAGATGTTCTCCCCGGCGGGGCTGTGGAAGGCGCGGCCTTTGCGCCCGCGGCCTGCGGTTTGCTCCTCGGCCAGCACCATCGCGCCGTGCGACGCGCCCGATGCGGCAAGGGCGCGCGCGTCATTCATCGTTGAATCGGTGCTGAGCCGGTATTCCATGTGCCGGCCAATCGCATACGTTTCGAGGAGGGAATCGAACCTCTCCCGGTCGAAAAGCTGTTGTTCCACAGCAGCAGTAAACAACGGCAACAGGCTGCGGCGCAAAGAAATAGGGCCGGTCACGAATGACCGGCCCCGCAAAGAGCGTAGAACCGAACCCCCAGTACTAGGAGGCGGTCACCTCCAGCGCTGAAAGTTCGATGCTACGACTGTGATAATCCATGCGCATCACCTCCTTTCCCGCCTTGACCCTAGCAATTTGCGACGCGGAGCACAAGGCGCAGGAGACGGCCGGGCAAGAAATCATCTTCCGCGAAGCGCCCTGGCGGTCTAATGTTGAAGGTTGGAACCAAGTACGAACGACGCCGCCTGCCCAGGTACCCGGGCAAATCTACGCGGCGTACTGATGGAGGAGACCCCTGGTAGCACCCGTTAGCATGAAACAGCTCCTGGAGGCCGGCGTCCACTTCGGCCACCAGACCCGCCGGTGGAACCCGAAAATGCGGCGGTTTATCTTCACCGAGCGCAACGGCATCCACATCATCGACCTGCAGCAGACTGTCACGCGCCTCGACAACGCCATCAACTTCGTCCGCGACACCGTGGCAAGCGGCGGCGAGGTGCTCTTCGTCGGCACCAAGAAGCAGGCGCGCGAGACCGTCGAGCTGGAAGCCACGCGCGCAGCGCTTCCTTATGTGAATAACCGCTGGCTCGGCGGCACGCTTACCAACTGGCGGACCATCCAGAACCGCATCAAGTACCTGCACGACCTGGAAGGGAAAGTGGCCCGCGGCGAGTTTTCGCGGCTGACCAAGAAGGAACAGCTCGACATCCAGAATGAGATCGAGCGGCTCAACCGCTACTTCGGCGGCATCAAGCACCTGGACCGGCTGCCTTCCGCCGTGTTCATTATCGACACCGTGAAAGAAAGCATCGCGGTCGCCGAATGCAAGCGGCTCAACATTCCGATCGTGTCGCTGGTAGACACGAACTGCGACCCGGACCCGATCGCCTACCCGATCCCGAGCAACGATGACGCCATCCGCGCCATCAAGCTCATTCTTGGCAAGATGGCCGACGCCGCGATCGAAGGCCGCGCAGCGCGCGAATCCGGCGCCGGGGCTGGCGCCCATGCCGAAGAGCTTGCCGAGCTCGCGGCGGAAGCAGACGCCGGTGTCGCCAGCGGCAGCTATAGCGCTTCGCCCGAAGAAGGCGCACAGCAGGCCGACGAAGCATCGGTGACCGTGGTGTCCACCGAGTCCCAGCAAGCAGCCGAGACCACAGAGACCACAGAGGA
>SLAK01000252.1 GCA_007126855.1 Dehalococcoidia bacterium
CCATTCCCAGGGGCCGGTGTGGACTGTGCTGTCGACCTGGAAGCCGGCGAGCGGGTTGGCAGCGGCCATCGTGGTTTTGCGGCCGGGTGTGGTGAAGCCGTGCAGGCCGCCGGCCTTCCAGACGTAGAACACGGGGACGACGAACACGTCGCCATTGGCCGCGAATGACAGGCGGACGATGCGTTCGCTTGCCAGGACCAGGTCGATCTCGTCAGACGTGAGGTCGCGGAAACCCATGGGCCTATGATGCCACTGGACGACGCCAAGGGATGCGCCCCGTGCGGGGCCAAAGGAAACGGGGCGGCGGCCGGTCGCATCCCTGGGTATAGCGGCGGGGCAGTCACTAGAGAACACGCAGGAGATGGAGCTGTAGGCCGCGCCCCGTTATTTATGTAACGAACTTCAAGCCAATCTGGTTCCACACGTGGCAAAGGCCTGGTTAAGGAGCGGGGCCAGGGTGATCAGGGACGCCTGCGCTGGTAGGGCATGGTCGCGGCGAGCGTGCTGGAGATGAGCAGGGTGAGCGCCAGGAGGAGCACCGCGAGCGGCACAATGATGCCGCCGGAAATGTCCGTGGGGAGTCCCGCGGAGCCGGTATCTGGCGGTTCCGGCGTCGCATCAGGGTCGTCCACGAGGAGGGTCAGCTCGACCTGGACAACGTTGATGGGGGAGCCATCAACTGCGGATTCTTCGAAGACGCGCAGGCAACCCTGCTGGGTGTCCGCGACGGTGAATTCGATCTCGGTCGCAAAGGGGTGAAGCCCGGGTGGCGCGCTTTCGGCGGTGGTGAAGGTATCGACGAGTTCGTTGCCGGCGGCATCGAAGAGGGTAAGCCGGACGTTGGCTTCGAAGACCGCAGCCTGGCCACTGACCGAAATGGGGCTTGCTACCTGGTCGGTGTCAGCGGGTGTATCGACGATAACCATCGGATCGGCGGGGTCGACCGGGTCGGGGTTTTCAGGGCAGACGCCATTCTGCGCGTAGACGGGCGCGGCAGCCACAATTCCCGCAAGCAACGCCGTGGCGGCAAAGAGAAGGGCTATAACGAGTGGAATACCGAGGCGCTTGACTGCCATAACCGCACCCAAAGGTAAAGCTCCGCATAACCAGCGTGCACCAGCGCGGAGAATGCTGGCAATAGCAGGGGCATTGCAAAATGCGGCGAGGGAGAGTTCAGGCGCCGGCGGGCCCGACGATGGTGATGGGCATGCCCAGGGCGCCCTGTCCCAGGGTGAGAGCAAGCTGGCCCGTTTTCCAGGCCATGACATTGCCGCCAATGAGGTCGCGGACGATGCGCTCCATGGAGCGGTTCTTCACATAGGCGTGGGCGCCGCAGACTTTCATGGAACTGGTGGCGATTTCTTCGCCCATGCGGCGGAGGTGGTAGACGGTGCGGGTAACCTTGCGGGTGAACTCCTGCTGGCCGGCGAAGGTGTGGTCGAGGGAGCGGACCATGTCGTAGAGGACGACGCGGCCGGTGCCGAGCCAGTGGTCCATGTGGCCGATATCGACCTGGGCCCAGGCTTCTTCGGAGCGGTAGCCGGGGGTTCGGCCGAATGCAGGGGAGCCCTGGCCGGCCAGGTAGCCATGGCGGGCGCCGACGTAGTCAACGGTGAAGTCGAACGCGGCCTGGGCGGTGCCGAGCCAGATGGCCAGGATGCCGAGCGCGCCGCGGGCGCGGTTTTGCATGACGCCGCCCTGGGCCTGCCCGGCCTGGAGAAGCTGACGCAGGACATCGGCAGGGACGACAGCGGCCTGAGCCCTGGGGACGCGAACGTTTTCGCAGCGGATATCGTGGCTCGCGGTGCCGCGGAGGCCCATGGCATCCCAGTTGTTCATGACGGTGAGGCCGGGCGCAGTGAGTTCGGGCAGGCAGAGGGCGAGGTCCGGCTCGGCGTCTTCGCCACGGGAGATGCGGCCTCCGACGAAGGCGTACTTCGCGGCATCGCTGCCGGAAGCGAAGCCGCTGCTGCCGTTGACGACGAGCTCGTCGCCTTCTTCGGTGACCGTGTAGCCGCTCTTGCGGTTGTCGAGCTCGCCGGTTGGGACGGAGCCGGGGGCGCAGAGAAGCGCGCCATTGCGGGCGACATCCTCAAGGACTTCTCTGCCGCGGGCGAAGATCGGGACGTTCTTGAGGAGGTCTGCGACGAGGAGGTGCATGTTGAGGGCGACCGCGGTGGAGGGGTCGCCGTAGGCAATTTCCTCAACGATGCGGATATGGGCTTCGGCGCCGATATCCATGCCGCCCATGTCTTTCGGGAGGGCCATGCCGGGGATGCCGAGTGCGCGGAGCTCGGCGATGTTCTCGTGTGGAAAGCTTCCCTCCAGGTCGTGTTTCGCGGCGCGTTCGGCGAACTTATCGCGCGCGAGGCGCGAGACGGACTCGACGAGATCAGATTCCCACTGTTCCATGGTTGTTCCCCTCTGTGATACGGAACCGAATATGCTTCGAGCCCGTGAGAAGCCAACATAGCCGCGACGCGCGAGGGCGTCAACGTGGCGTGGTCGTGGACCGCGGCGAGTGGGGAAGCTGGATGCCGAGCACTTCTTCAAGTTCAGCGATGGCGTTGAGGGTTTCGTCGACCTTGATGGTATGCATGCCCAGGGAGCGGGCGCCCTTGAGGTTGACGCCGAGGTCATCGAGAAAGGCCGATTCGGGCGGGGTGACGCCCAGGGCTTCGCAGCACATGTGGAAGATGCGCGGGTCGGGTTTGCGGACGCCGACGATGGAGGATTCAATGACCACCGGGAAAAGCGAGTGGACATCCAGGCCGGAGGTGCGGCGTGCCGGCTCGCCGTCGCGGGCGACGTTGTTGGTGATGACGCCGAGGTTGACGTGGTCACGCAAGGCTTCGACAACTTCGAGCATTTCGTGGCGCGGCTGGAATCCCTGGAAGAACCATTCGAGGAAATGCTGGCCATCGGCATCGACACCGAAAGTGGAGGCGACGTGTTCGAATTCGCGGGCAAAGTCGGCGGGTGCGAGTTCGCTGCGTTCGAAACGGGACCAGGGGCCTTCGTGGGGGACGAAAATGGCCTGGCGCGCTTCTTCGGAGATGCCGTACTCGGCGGCGTAGGCCTTGATGCGGGTGACGGGAGATTCGGTAAGGACACCCCCGACATCGAAGATGACGGCGCGGATGTGGGAATTGCTGCTCAGATGCTCCTCCGTGCAGAGGGGATTTGGCGATGGTTTCAGTATGGCGGGAGACGGAAGGAGGGAGAAGGGCAGGCGCCACGTGAGCCGCCCGCCTTGCCTCAGCTCCTCACTCCAGAGGCAAGTGGGAAACCACGAGGGAACGGGGTCACTGGGACTGGGCATGAAGCGGCCGCACCGCGCGGGGCGCGGGCCGGAAGCCATGCAGGCTCTGGCGCCAGCCCGGATGGCGGGCGGAAAGCTGGTCGATGAGACGAAGCGCGCAATCGACACAGATGCCATCGTGGATGTGACCGGCCGGCGCGTTTGCCGCGCCAGGGCACCAGAGGCAGGGTTGCGAGGCAGGGTGCGGGGTCATTGGTCCAGCATAGGAAGCTGAGACGCAGCGCCAAGACGCTCGTGCACCAGACTTCACAGTTTTCACTGCGCTGTCACGAAACCGACACTCAAGGCGCAGTCTGGACCGATCGATAGTCGATCAGTCCTGCTGACGGGCGCCGCCCTGCCCGCCGCGCCTGCGGCCACCCCGGCGTCCGCGGCGGCGGGAGCGCTGCTTTTGCGAGCCGTCGCCGCTGGCGGGTTCCGATGCTTCGGTGGGCGGTGATTCCGGCGACGACCTGGCATCCTGCCCGGAGGAGCGACGGAAGGTGCGCGAGCGCGCAGGTTTAGCGGCAGGCGCGGGCTCAGCCTGGCGGGCTTTCTGGGCTGCTCCTCCGCGCCGCCGGCGCCCACGCGAGTCGCCCGCCTGTTCCGCCTGCTCTGGTTGGGAAGCAGGGGTGACCACCGGCCTGGGCTTCACCACCCGCCTTGGTGCAGGGGCGGGCAGGCGGCCACGCCCGGGTCCGGGCTCGATGGGTTCCCATTCGGCGTCGCCGGCTGGTTCTTCTTCGGGGATGTGGTCGATGAGACCCTGGTCAAAGGCCTCTTCGAAGGTGAGGCTGGGTGGTGGCTCGGCCGCCTTGGAGCTTGGGTCCCAGCGAACGACGGTGCCGAGGTCGCGGTCGCGTACTTCGATGCGCTGGCCTTCGACGACCAGGGTGACCTGGCGGAGGAGCGTATTGACGGCGACGACCTTGCCTTCGCCGGTTGGGGTGCTGCAGCGCTGGCCAACCTTCGGCAAGGTTTTGCGCATCTCCTTGTAGCCTTCGTCTTCGTAGGAGAGGCAGCAGAGGAGACGGCCGCAGAGCCCGCTGATCTTCTGCGGGTTCAGCGAGAGGTCCTGTTCCTTAGCCATGCGGATGGAGATGGAGGGGAAAGTGGCGAGCCAGCTCGCACAGCAGAGCTCACGCCCGCACACGCCATAGCCGCCGGCCAGACGGGCACGGTCACGCGCGCCGACCTGGCGGGCTTCGACGCGAACGTTGAAGCGCTCGCTGGCGGCACGAACGAGCTGGCGGTATTCCACGCGCTCTTCGCTGGTGAAGGAGATGCTGAGCCGACGGCGGTCGAGGGTGAACTCGGTTTTTTCGACGTGGCCCTGGAAGCCGATTTCAGCTGCCAGGGCCCTGGCTTTTGGGAGGAGCTCTTCCCCTTCTCGTGCCAGGCCGTCGAAACGCCATATGTCATCATCGTTGGCCAGGCGAAGGATGGGCGGGAGATCGTCGCCGAGCTCATTGACCACGACCTGGCCGGGGGCGATGACGACGCGGCCGAGCTCGGGCCCGCGGGAGCTTTCGACAACGACGTACTCGCCCGCTTCGAGGCGCATTCCGCCGGAGTGGTAATAGTTAATCTTGCCGAGATTCCGGAGCCGGACCCCGACGATATGTTGTGTGCTATCAGGCATTGGCTGGCGTCAATTCTTCAGTAGGTTCTTCCAGTGTAATGCGGGGGAACTGGAGAAGCATAAGTTCCAGGGCTGGCTGGGCCTGGACCTGTGCCATGAGGTCCTGGCGGGCCCGCTGGATGGCGCGGAGGGCTTCCACGATGCGCGGCAGGGATTCCGTGTTTTCTTCGTGGGCAGCCAGGCGAAGGCGCGCTTCCCAGAACGTCTCCCAGGCGTCGAGCTCGGCGCCGACGGCGCGGCGATCGCGGCGCCAGCGGCCGGCAAGGTCCTCGGCATAGCGCAGGCGTTCGCTGACCGGCGCGGCGGCCATGGCGGCACAGCGTTCGAGGAAGCGCGCGTGGTCGTCCATAAGGTCGGGCTGTTCGGCAAAGGCGATGGCGCGGGCCGGGCGGCCACGGGCTTCGGTGGCGGCGCGTTCGGCGATGTCCGGGGCGACGCCGCGATCGATGAGGCCCTGCTGGATCTCGTCGCGATGGACAAAGGGGACGTCGATCCGGCGGCAGCGGCTGCGGATGGTCTCGATGAGCTCTTCGGGCGCTGCCGAGACGAGGATGAAGACGGAATGGCCAGGGGGCTCTTCGAGGGTCTTTAGCATCGCGTGGGCGGCGTCGCGGCCGAGCCGCTCGGCGGGTTCGATGATGATGGTGCGGTAGCGGGCTTCGAGCGGATAGCGGGCGCTGAGGTCGACGAGGCCGCGCACCTGGCAGATGCGGATGTCGCGGGAGTCGGGGTGGGCGGCGTGGCCGCTTTCGCCGGAGCGCGGCTGGCAGAGCGTGTCGCCAGGACCTAGCGCGATGACGTCGGGATGGTTGTCCGCGGCAATGAGGCGGCACGGCCTGCACTCACCGCAGGGCTTTTCGGCCGTGGGATGCGGCTCGTCGGCGAACAGGGATGCGCCGGCGGGCGGCTGGCCGCCTTCGCAATTGAGCATGAGCGCAAAGTACCGCGCAAGGAAGGTGCGGCCGGTGGCCTCCGCACCGGCGAGGAGCAGGGCATGGGGCGGATCGTCGCGGCCTGCGAGGTCGCGAAGCTCGCGCAGGATAGCGGCATGGCCGATGGGGGGATGCATCAGCCTGAGCCTATCACGGGGCAGGG
>SLAK01000430.1 GCA_007126855.1 Dehalococcoidia bacterium
ACGCACGACATCCAGTCCGTGTATGACACTTTCGACGATGCGGTGTTGCTGAACCGGCAGCTCATCGCGGCAGGGGCTGCGCGCGAGGCGCTGAACGACCATCCGCTGCACGCGGCTTTCGGGCGGCAGCTGATCGCGGTGCACCACATCGATCATCACCACGTGGAGCAATCCCACGAGTCACAGGCTCCGCACGAGCGGCTGCGGTAGGCGCCAGGGGCGCTGTGCTAGGCTGGGCGCATGACGACACCGGTGCGAAACATCGACCTGCCAATGGACGAGCTACGCGAATTCTGCGAGCGGTGGGGCATCGTGCGCCTGGCGGTATTTGGGTCGGTGCTGCGGGACGATTTCGGGCCCGAAAGCGATGTCGATCTGCTGGCGTGGTTCGCGGCGGGGCGGCGCATGTCGCTCTTCGATCACGTGGAAATGGAACTCGAGCTGTCGACGCTTCTCGGCCGCCGAGCCGAGATCGTCCATCGCGATGCCCTAGACGAGGACCACAACGTTCGCCGCAGCAGCGCCATCAAAGAGAGCGCACGTGACGTTTACCGCGCCAGATGAGGACCACCTGCAGGACATCGCGGTAGCGCTGCGCCGGGCACAATCCTTTGCAGAAGGGATGAACCGTCAGCGGTATCTTGAAGATGAACTTATCCAGGCAGCCGTGCAATACCAGTTGATGGTTGCGGGCGAGGCCGTGAAGCGGCTGAGCGTGGAATTCCGGAGAACGCACCCTGATGTGAACTGGAGCGCCATCGCCGGAATGCGTGACGTTCTGATCCACGCCTATCACCGCGTATCTTCGACCGAAGTTTGGCATGCGCTCGAGAGCATTCCGCCTGTCCTTGAATACATAGAAGCTTTGCTTGAGCCGCACCGGGACTGAACCGGCGCCGGTCCGCAGCGACGCCGTACGGCGGATAAGACAACGATCGTGCGTTTGCTCCGGATGCAAGCCGCAGAGGAGCGATTCTCGACGGGAGGCGCCGCCTTTTGCAAAAGTGGTAGCTCGGCAAGCGCCCCGGTTTCGCCGCCCTGCCCTGAGCGGTAGAGTGCGCGCATGCGTGAGCAGCGCAAAAGGGGACGGCGCGATGGTTGAGCGAACCGGGCCGAAGGTCGACTCAGCGCGCGGGTGGCTGGTGGTGGTGTCGGCCTTTGGCGCCACGTTCGTGGTGTTCGGCGTCGCCTACAGCTTCGGGGCCTTCTTCGACCCGATGGCCGAAGAATTCGGCACCGGGAGCGGGGCAACATCGGCCGTCTTCGCGATCACCACCTTCGTTTACTTTACACTGGGGCTGGTTAGCGGGCGCGCGGTCGACCGGTTTGGGCCGCGGCCGCTGCTGCTGGTTGGGGCAGTGGTGATGGCCGCCGGGCTGTTGCTTACGTCGCGGGTGAACAACCTGACGCTGGGTTACGTGACTTATGGCACAGGCGTGGGAGTTGGCGTCGCGTGCGCCTACGTGCCGATGGTCGCCACGGTTGGTGCGTGGTTCGAGCGGCGGCGGGCCCTGGCGCTGGCGGTTGCAGTCACCGGCATCGGCCTGGGCACGCTGCTGATGGCGCCGCTGGCCGCCTGGCTGATCGATCGGACCGGCTGGCGCGACACCTACGTGATTTTCGGGCTCGCAAGCGCAGCCGTGCTGCTGGTGAGCGCGCTGCTCGCGGCGCGGCCGCCCGCGCCAGCCGCCGATGCAACCACCATCCCGCTGAGCAAGGCGGTCCGGATGCCGCCGTTCCGGTGGCTCTACCTGTCGGCACTGTTGCTGTCGCTGGCGCTCTTTGTGCCGTTCGTGTTCCTGCCGCCCTTTGCCGAAGAGCAGGGCATCAGCAAGGTCTCCGCGGCAGGGCTGGTCGGGATAATTGGCGCGGCAAGCGTCGGAGGGCGACTCGGCCTCGGCATACTTGGCGGCGCGCTGGGCACGGTGCGCGTCTACCAGATGACGATCTTTTGTCTCGGGCTGAGCTTCTTTGTCTGGCTGGTCGCGGGCGGATCCTATGCCTTCCTTGTGGTGTTTGCCGTGCTCATGGGTACGGCCTATGGCGGGTTCATCTCGCTTGCGCCGGCCGTCGCCGCGGAGAAGTTCGGCCCTGCGGGACTCGGCGGTCTTCTCGGGGCGCTCTATACGTCGGCTGCTGTTGGGGGACTGCTCGGCCCGCCGATCGCCGGGATGATCATCGATTCGGCGGGATACCGGCCGACGATCGCGCTCGCGATGGTGATGGGATTGCTTGCGTTCGCGGCGCTGCTGCCGCTTTCGCGCGGCGCTTCGGCGGTCCCAGCCAGGGTGACGGAGGTGCCGGAGACGGAGGCGCCGGGGCGGTGATGGGTCTTGCACAGACCCGAGACGAATCGCAGCTATGGAGCTTCGACCACGACTTCGACGGTATCGAGGGGGTCGAACGCCTGGAGCCGGGAATGTAGCCACCTGCCGCGATCCCGAGGAGCCCGCCCTGGCTGCCCACCGCTACACGATGGCCGTGCAACGCAACGTTAACCAATAGCTATGACAATGTGATGCGCCTCGCCCAGGGCGCTTTGCGGGGCTGGAGAGGCCCGGGATATACTTGTGGTGTCGTCGCCGTCTCCTTAAGCGAAGGGCTGGCCCGCACCTGGTGATCCCATCCCACGACAATCCACGCGAAGCCTGTGGCGTTTTCGGCGTCTACGCCCCCGGCGAAGACGTGTCGCGCCTCACCTTCTACGGGCTCTACTCGCTCCAGCACCGCGGCCAGGAAAGCGCGGGCATCGCGGCGAGCGATGGCGTGAACCTGAGCCTTCGCACGGGCATGGGACTCGTCTCGCAGGTGTTCGACGAAGAGGACCTTGCGTTTCTCCGTGGCCACATCGCCATCGGGCATACGCGCTACAGCACGGCCGGCGGTTCGCTCGAGTGCAATGCCCAGCCAATCGTCGTGCAGGATGGCTATACCGATTCGCCGATCGCGATGGGGCACAA
The DNA here is from genome assembly GCA_007126855.1 of Dehalococcoidia bacterium. Taxonomy (GTDB): domain Bacteria; phylum Chloroflexota; class Dehalococcoidia; order Tepidiformales; family Tepidiformaceae; genus SLAK01. Next base: position 2,961 of record SLAK01000430.1, read on the forward strand.
CGGCAACCTGACCAACGCATCGCTCCTGCGCGAAGACCTGGAAGCCCAGGGCATCCGCTTTGAGTCGACTGCGGATTCGGAGCTGGTCGCCCACCTGCTGGCCATGGCGCCAGCCGGTACCTGGGAAGAGCGCTTCCATTACGTGATGCGCCGCATCGAAGGCGCCTACAGCCTGGTAATCATGACGCGCGACACGCTGTTTGCGGTCCGGGACCCGATGGGTGTGCGCCCGCTGTGCATCGGCCGGCTGCCCGATGGGGGTCGTGTGGTCGCTTCGGAGTCGTGCGCGCTGGAGCACCTGGGCATCGCTGTCGAGCGAGAGATCGAGCCCGGGGAAGTGGTACAGATTGACAGCAGCGGCACCCGCAGTTTCTTCCCCGTAGCGCCTGCCCGAAAGCAGGCGCTTTGCACCTTCGAGTACGTCTATTTCGCCCGGCCCGACAGCCGCATCGAAGGCCAGCTGGTTTACCCGGTGCGCGAGCGCATGGGAGCGGAGCTGGCGCGGGAGCATCACGTCGATGCAGACATCGTGATCGGTGTGCCGGATTCGGCGACACCCGCGGCGATCGGCTATGCGGGCGCGGCAGGCATTCCCTACCGGGAAGGGCTCGTGAAGAACCGCTACGTGGGGCGGACGTTTATCCAGCCAGACCAGCGCATCCGGGACGCTGGTGTGAGCCTGAAATTCAACGCGCTGGCTGACGTGATCGAAGGCAAGCGTGTGATCGTGGTCGACGACAGCATTGTGCGCGGCACGACGACGCCGCGGGTGGTGGCATTGATCCGCGGCGCAGGCGCCAAGGAAGTGCACATGCGGATCACGTCGCCGCCGATCGTCTCGCCTTGCTTCTTCGGCGTGGACATGGCGACACACTGGGAGCTGATCGGCGCGAACAAGAGCACCGAGGAGATCCGGCAGCACATCGGTGCGGACTCGCTCGGTTACCTGAGCCTTGAGGGGCTGGAGCGAGCAATAGCGCTGGACGAAGACCGGCTCTGCAACGCGTGCTTCACAGGCAAGTACCCGATCAATGTCCAGCTCCAGATGACGGGGCTGGAATCGGCCACGCGGCGCGAGCCGGTGCTTACGGCAGCCGAAGGGCCGCGCCTGCCCGACCGGCCGTAGACTGCAAGCTGCTGGTAGACTGGAACCCATGGCACAGGTTCGCGAGAAGCTCAGCCTGGAGGAGTTCCGCGCCCTCCCCGAACAGAAACCGTACCTGGAGTACTGGAACGGGGAGATCGTGCAAAAGATGGCGCCGCAGCGAAGTCACCATGAACTCCAGGACGAGATTGCAGCCCGGTTGCGGGAGTACCGGCGCGAGCGCGGTGGTCACTCGGGTCCGGAGCCGACAATTGCTTTCGCGAATCCGACGGACACGCGCGAGCTGATCCCCGATGTCGCCTACTGGGCCCCGGAGAAACCGGTCGGCGGACCGATCATGCAGCCGCCAACGCTGGCCGTGGAGATCCGGTCGAGCGGACAGTCAGCCACTCTGCTTCGTGGCAAGTGCCGCTACTACCGCGCGAACGGCGTCGACGCCGCCTGGCTGGTCGACCCGGAATCTCGGACCGTCGAGGTATTCGACGCCGAGCGCGATGGCGTCGCCCTGCGCAAGGACGACACGCTGGAATCACCGGACTTGCCGGGATTCGCGCTGCCACTGAAGGAACTCTTCGCCGTCCTGGACGACGGATAACCGCCTCGTCCCCGTGCTAGACTTCCGGTATGGTTACGCGCTACCGCGCCACTGTAGATGAGTACCTGGCGCTGCCCGAGGAACCCCCGTACCTCGAATATGTCGATGGCGAGATCCTTCAAAAAGCCATACCAGACTGGGACCATGGTCAGCTTGTGAAGCAGCTCACGCTCTGGTCCTGGAGATATGATCAGCAGGCCGGCGGCAATTCCGGGCCAGAAATCCGGGTGCAGTTCACCACAGAGCGAGGCAAGCAATACCGATTGCCTGACTATGGCTACTGGGCACCAGGTCGACCGAGGCGCGCAGGCAAATTCGCCGCGCCGCCAACGCTGGCGGTCGAGATACGCTCGCCGGATGAGCCAATGCGAGACCAGCGGGAGAAGTGCCGCTACTACCGCGCGAATGGTGTCGACGCGGCGTGGCTGGTCGACCCGGAATCGCGGACCATTGAAGTCTTCGATGCGGACCGCGACGGCGTCGCCCTGCGCGAGGACGACACGCTGGAATCACCGGCCCTGCCGGGCTTCGCGTTGCCACTGAAGGAACTCTTCGCCGTCCTGGACCAGGAGTGAAATTCCCGTCACCGCGTGCTGTCGCCTGCTTCGCCGCGAGGGTAGGCTGGAGCAATGAGTGACGGAGAATCCGCCTACGCCGCAGCGGGCGTGAACCTGCGTGCACGCGGGGCGTTTGCGAAAAGCCTGCCGGGCATCCTGGCGCAGGCCCGCCGGCCAGAAGTGCTGAGCGACGCCGGGCCATTCAGCGGACTGTTCCAACTCGGCGCGAAATACCGGGACCCGGTGCTGGCGGCGAGCGCAGACGGTATTGGCACGAAGGTACGCATCCACATGGCCGCCAACAGGCTGGATCTCTGCGGGCCAGACATCGTTGGCCACAGCGTGAACGACGTGATGGCATGCGGCGCTGAACCGCTCTTCCTGCTGGACTACATCGCCGGCAGCGGGCTGACCAACGAGCAGAAGCAGAGCCTGGTGGAAGGCGTGGCGCGTGCCTGCGCGGATGAGGGCGTCGCATTGCTTGGCGGGGAGACCGCCGATATGCCCGACGTCTACGCGGAAGGCGAATTCGATCTGGCGGGCTTCATCGTCGGCGCCGTCGAACGCGACCAGATTATCGACGGCTCCCGGATTGGCCCGGGACACGTGCTGGTTGGGCTGCCGAGCTCTGGGTTGCACACCAACGGGTTTTCGCTGGCGCGCACGGCCCTGGGCATTTGCGCGGGAGAAAGCGCGGACGAGACGCGCTCCCGGCTCGACGAGCGGCCCTCGCTCCTGGGCGGCGAAAACGTGGGGGAGGCGCTGCTGGCGCCACACCGCGCCTACTACCGGGACGTGGCGCCGGTGCTCGACCG
>SLAK01000457.1 GCA_007126855.1 Dehalococcoidia bacterium
GAGGTCTCGGGCGATCTGCGCGGCGCGCATCTCTGCTTCGAGCTCGGGGTCGAGTTCGAGCCCGCCCTCTTCGCCGAGCAGAGAGAAGTTCCCGCCGGAGATGATGTCGACCTCCGGGTCGGCGGTTTCGGTTTCCTGGCGCTGGATCAGGCGCTGCACGGCCGTATTGCCGTGGCTGCGCTGGAGTGCGAGGAGGCCGCGCGCCAACGATGGCGACACACGGGCACCCCCAGGTGTCCGCAGCCCGGTACGCGGAAGCCGGGCCAACCACTGTGGGGCACTGGCTGCCTGCTTCGGCGGGCGCGCTGAACTCCGGGCGCTTCCTGGCCCGCGTTCACGCAAAGGGGCGTTCTGGCGCTGGTGTCCCATGGCGCACCCCGGCCCGCGCGATCGGCCGAGCGGCGGTGTCGCAACCGGCGGGCGGATGCAGTGTACACCGGGGTCAAGGTATCGGGGCGGACTGTCCACTGGCCTCTACCCATACGAACCTGCTTCGGGTATCTTGCCCCATCGTGAGCGAAAGCGAGGGAACGGCACCGGTTGGCGCCGCGGCCGCACAGGCGGCCAACCTGGCGCGACAGATATCGATCCGCGATGTGGGCGCGGGGCCGCTGACGCTGTTGTTCATCCTGAACATGGTGGATGAATTTGACCGCGCGGTGCTGGCGGTCGCGATGGACTCGATCCGGGCAGAATTTGGGCTTACGGACACGACGGTGGGGTTGCTTCCGCTGGCGGTGGTATTCATCACGGGTGTGCTGGCGCTTCCGGCGGGGAACTGGGCTGACCGGTGGTCGCGGAAGGGCATCCTGGCTGGGGGTGCGCTTGTATGGGGGACGGCCGGGCTGCTGGCAGCGGCGGCGCAAAGCTTCATCCAGCTCTTCCTGACACGGGCGATGCTGGGAGCGGGCCAGGGGACCATCGGGCCGACGCACGGGAGTCTGCTTTCCGATTACTATCCGGTGAGCATCCGGGGACGGGTGCTGGGCTATCACCGGGCGGCGAGCCCGCTCGGGCAGGTACTGGGCGCGGTGATCGGCGGGGTGATCATCGCGACGGCGGGCTGGCGCTGGGGATTTGTGGCGGCGGCGATCCCGGGGCTGATCTTCGGGATGCTGGCGTTGAAGCTGCGGGAGCCCAAACAGGGCGAAGCGGACCTGAAGGAGGCGGCGACCACGAACCCGCTGCTGAAGGAGTTTCTTGCGTCCCCGGAGGATCGGTGGGGCTTTTTCCAGAGCCTGGGGAGCATCTGGAGGAACAAAACGCTGCGCTACCTGATCCTGGTGAACGCGGCGTTCGGGTTCATGCTGGTGGGGGTGGTGTTCTGGATCCCGGCGTTCTTCGAGCGGCACTACGATTACAGCCAGCAGAATGCGGCGCTGGCGCTGGCGGCGCTGGCCTTCGCGGCGTTCATCGGCACGTGGTATGGGGGGCCGGTGGCGGACCGCTTGCTGCAGAAGGGTTTCACCTTCCTGGCGCAGGTGGGGCTGGTGGCGGTCATCCTGCTGACAGTGATGTGGACGGCGGCGTTCGCCTCACCGACGGGTGAAGTGGCCATCGCGTTCCTGTTTGTCTCGGCCTTCGTGGTGTCGCTGGGCATCCCGGGGGTCATCAACATTGTTGCCGCGGCATCGCCGCCGCATATCCGCGCGCAGGCCTTCGCGGCGTTCCAGCTCGCGCTGGCGGTGTGCGGGGCGGCGCTGGCGCCGGTGATCGTGGGTTTCATCTCGGAGTTCTCGCAATCGAACTTCGACATGAGCCGCGGGGAAGGGCTCCAGGTGGGGTTGATTGCGGCAACGCTGGGCGCCGGCATCGTCGGGTCGTGGATGATGTTCCTGGCAACGCGCCATGCCGCGGCTGACGTGCAGCGGACGATGACCGAGTTCCTGGAGAAGCAGGCCGAGCGGGCGCGCCGGAAGGCGGAGTCGGGATAGCACGGCGAGCCGTCTCTGGTGGCGCATGCAAGTCATTTCGCGGCGTGCAGCCGACGGCGCGCGCCGTTAGGATACCGGCACCACACAGGGGACCGGAGGTACTGCGATGAAATTTGGCGTGCAGATGTTTTCCACCGACTATGCGATCCCGCCGCACGAGCTTGGGAAGGCGGCAGAGGACCTGGGCTTCGAATCGATATTCTTCCCGGAGCACACGCACATCCCGGCGAGCCGAAACTCGCCGTGGCCGGGCGGCGCTGAACTGCCGCAGGAGTACTGGCACACGCTCGATCCCTTTGTGGCGCTGGGCGCAGTGGCCGCGGTGACGAAGGACATCAAGCTGGGGACGGGCATCTGCCTGGTGATCGAGCGCGACCCGATCACGCTGGCCAAGGAGGTGGCGAGCCTGGACCACCTTTCCGGCGGGCGGGTGCTGTTTGGCATCGGCGGCGGCTGGAACCTGGAGGAGATGGAGAACCACGGGACAAAGCCTTCGCTGCGATGGAAGATCATGCGCGAGCGGATCCTGGCGATGAAAGCGATCTGGACGGAGGACGAGGCGGAGTACCATGGCGAGTTCGTGGACTTCGACCCGATCTGGGCGTGGCCGAAGCCGGTGCAGAAGCCGCACCCGCCGGTGCTGGTGGGCGGCGACGGGCCGCGGACGCTGGACCGGGTGGCGGAGTACGGCGACGGGTGGATCCCGATCGGTGGGCGGCTGACGGACCTGGAGGAAAAGATTGGGCGGCTCCGGCAGATGGCGAAAGACGCGGGCCGGCCGCAGCCGAGCGTGAGCATCTTTGGTGTACCGGCGAAGGAAGAGGTGATCGAGGGATACGAAGCCGCCGGGGTGGACCGCATTATCTTTGGGCTACCGCCGGCGCCGGCGGAGACGGTGGTGCCGGTGCTGGAGCGGCGCGGGGAGCTGATCAAGGCGCGGGTATAGTCCACCCCCTCACGGCGCAGGGCAGGAACCCCCGTTAGCCTGGCGAAACAGCTCCAGCCATTGAGCGGGGCTTAGCTCGGATGGCCTGGCGTTGCGTTCGATGCCGAGCCGCAGTGCGGAGCGCTGGAAGGCGCGATCGCGTAGCACACCGCGCAGGTTCTGCCGGACCGTGTGGCGGCCGCCGCCGAACCCGGTGCGGACAAAGCGTTCGAAGCGGGGCCAGTCGCCGGGGCTTACGAGCGGCTGCGGGCGCCGGACGGCCACCAGGAGCGCGCAATCGACCGAGGGCTGCGGGAGGAAGTCGGTCCGGCGCAGGGCCAGGGCTATGTCGATCTCCCAGAGGGCATGGGCCAGGACGGCGACGACGCTCGACGGGCCGGCGCCGGCCCAGTGGAGGGCGGCATCGCGCTGGAGGACCAGGCAGGCGCGCTGCGGGGGGCGCTCGCCGAAAAGGACAGTGCGCAGAAGCTCGGCGGTGAGGCTGAATGGCGGGTTGGCGACGAAGGCGTAGGGTTCACGCGGCAAACGGAAGGACCGGATGTCGCCCAGGACGGGCGTAACCCGGGGTTCGTCGTCGGAGCGGCGCCGGAGCCGATCCCAGAGCTGGCGGTCGCGCTCGACGGCGATGATACGGGAGGCCACAGGGAGCAGCGCCCCGGTGAGGATACCATCGCCGGCGCCCGCTTCGACGACGAGGCAGGGAGGAGCCAGGCCGGTATGCGCGACGATGCGGCGCGCGACGCGGGCATTGCGCAGGCGGTGGTAGGACAGGGAGGTTCGGACCGCGGAGCGGCGCGTTCGAGCTGGCATGCAAGCGACCTGCATACCACGTGCCCTGGCCGGGCAGACACGTGGCAATAGGCGCCCCGGCTACATGTGCAGGGCGCGGGGCGCGATGCGGCGGGACACCGGTGAACCGGTGTTAACGCAAGCGCAGGGCCATTCGTGTCGTGCCAGCCGACATGTTCGTGAGGGTAGCGGTGGGCGGGAAGCGGGGTCAATTGCGGGCAGCCAGGGTAGGCGCGGACACTTTTCCGAGAGTTTACTGCGCAGGCATTGGGGTTTTGCAGGAGGCGCGCATACTCACGGGAGGCGGGGCAGAATCTTTTTCGGGGTGGGGTCTCGATGGGGTGCGAAGCGACCGAACCGACCGTGATTTGTGCCTGGTGTGAGGAAGTGCTGGTGAGCGGCGGGGAGTCGATTTCGCACGGGATCTGCGAGGCTTGCGCCGACGAGCTGGTTGACCAGATACAGCGGTTGAAGCGTCCCGGCCCGGCGGACCGAAGCACTGGACTGACTGCGCATATTCCGCCGGGCTGCTGACCAATAGCGTCGTGGATCGGCGCCGGTGCGCCCGGGGGCAGCTGAGCATCAGCCGGCCTGGCGTGCGACGGCCTCCGCTGCCGCTTTGGCGGCCTCTTCGTCGCCCAGGTAGCGAGAGGCGATGGGACGCATATCGTCGTCGAGTTCGTAGACAAGCGGGATGCCCGTAGGGATATTGAGGCCGGGGATGTCTTCGTCGGAGATGTCATCCAGATGCTTCACGAGCGCCCGGAGGCTGTTCCCGTGGGCGGCGATGATGGGGGTATGGCCGGCACGCAGGTCGGGCACGATGGCGTCGTACCAGTAGGGCAGCATGCGGACGACCACATCCTTCAGGCACTCGGTTGGTGGCAGCAGGTCCGGTGGCAGGTCGCGGTAGCGGATGTCGTGGCGCGGGTGGCGCGCGTCGCTTTCCTCGAGCGGGGGCGGGGGGACGTCGTAGCTGCGGCGCCAGGCGAAGACCTGGTCGGGGCCGTACTGGTCGGCCATTTCCTTCTTGTTGAGACCCTGGAGGGCGCCGTAGTGGCGTTCGTTGAGCCGCCAGGAGCGGCGGACGGGGAGCCAGGGGCGGCCCATTTCTTCGAGGGTGACGTTGAGTGTGGCGATGGCGCGGACGAGGACGGAGGTGTGGGCGATAGTGATGTCGATGTCCTCGGCCTTGAGGAGCTGACCGGCGGAGCGTGCTTCTTCGGCGCCGGTATCGGTGAGAGGGACATCGGTCCAGCCGGTGAAGCGGTTATCGCGGTTCCAGGTGCTTTCGCCGTGACGGAGGAGCACAAGGGTGCTGGGCATGGGCGGCTCCTTGGGAGAGTGGCTTTGCGCCCAGTCTACCGGCGAAACAACGATGAAAACGAGCCCACACAGGGTTGACGATAATTGCTATACTCTGAGCGGTGGGCGGGCGCGCACTCGCAGAGCTTCCCTCCGCCCTGCATTTGCTTCCCTACCTGATTTCCCTCCGCGCGCCCGCCCCTGCCTTTTCTCCGGCCTTCAATGCTTCCCTTAGTAGTTCTTACGGCGGACAGTTGCGTCCGGATCTCCCGGATCAGGAATTTTTTCTGAAGACGTGCTCGCGATAGTAGCGGAGTTCGGCGAGCGATTCGTGGATATCGCTGAGGGCGCGGTGCGCTTCGCGCTTCTGCGGAATGGGCACTCCGGGGTACCAGCGGCGGACGAGCTCCTTGAGGGTTGAGACATCGATGTTGCGGTAATGCAGGTGGGCGTGGAGCCGGGGCATGTGGGCGGCCAGGAAGGCACGGTCCAGGTGGACGGAGTTGCCGCAAAGGGGCGACTGCCCCGCTGGCGTGAGGGGCTGGAGGAATTCCAGGACTTCGCGTTCGGCCTCTTCCAGGGAGACGGAGGACTGGCGGACGCGTCCGGTGAGGCCCGATTCGCCGTGGTGTTTGGTGTTCCATTCGTCCATGGCGGCGAGGACGGATTCGGGCTGGTGGACAACGATGTCCGGCCCTTCGGCGATCTCGTTGAGGTCGCCATCGGTGACAATGACGGCGATTTCGAGGACGGCGCAGGATGCGGGGTCGAGCCCGGACATTTCCATGTCGATCCACACGAGCGGGGCCGGGGGTTCGTTGGCGTTGGTCACGGGTGCATTGTGGCTGGAGACGTGGGTGGAGGTCGAATAGGGACTCGACTTCCGGTTACACCACGCCGCTCCGCTAATACGGGCTGGTCAAGTCAGCGAACATTGGAAAGTGTTTGACGTTGGGCGTCCAGAGTTGCGCCTGAAACTGCTCTGCTGTTGCCGCGATTACGTAGTCCACGGGGTCGACTCCCGGGTGTGATCTGAGGTAAGCCCGGGCGAGCAGACCGGCACGCTCCGCGATAGCATCATCGACCGCTATCCAGTGCAGTGAGCGAAGCAACTCCCTTGTCGCGGCTTCCTCGTCGGCCCGCATCCCTGCGAGAACCTCAACCTTGGTCAAGACCGATGCAGCCAGGCGTTCGCCGGCGGCGGCAGACTGGCTCAGTGCGTCGCGGGCTCGAGCTTCACCACGAAGGTGGTCGATGAGCACTGAGGTATCGACAATGATCGTCATCAGCGGTTCAGCCTTGAGGCCATGCCGCGACGCAGCTCTTCTACGTATGCCGCTCCGTCGTCGGGCCGGTCTGTCCAGGAGCCGAAGCTTGCTTCCAGAGCACTGAGCACGTCCTGCGCGATCTGGTTACCGTAGGTCCGGTCAAGCGCGCGCTGAACGAGCTCATCGATTCCCAGGCCACTGCGGCGCGCCTCCGCTTGCAGCCGTTCGTACTGTTCGTCCGACAGCGTGATCTGCGTACGGTGACCCATGACGCAAGTCTACACGAGCATTGCTGCCCTGACGCCATATGTAGCGTTCGACGGTCGCAATGTCGGGCGGTGTTGGTGTAGCGTTCCGAGCACATGCCGGGTGCGTGGCGATGAGCGGCACGCACCCTCCTGGAGTTCGACACATGAGCGAGATGGAGACGATACGGCAGAACCTGGAGCGCTCCGGGTTCAGGCCGACGGACGAAGACATGGAACGGTTTGAGCAGATGCGCCTACGACGGCAGCCGATGCCGGCGCCGGCGGAGCACACGGAGCCCTGGTGCCTCCCGCGGACAAGGCGGTGGCGGCATGCCTGAGCACGAGCTGGCATTCACGGGCATCGCGGAGGCGGGGGCGCTGCTCCGCGCCGGAAAGGTGAGCAGCGTGGAGCTGACAGAAGCGGCGATCGCGCAGGCGGAGCGGCTGCAGCCAACGCTGAACGCGTTCATCACGGAGACCCACGAGCAGGCCCGGGACGCGGCGCGGCGGGCGGATGCGGACTTCGCAGCGGGCATTGATCGGGGACCGCTGCAGGGGATCCCGGTCGCTCTGAAGGACCTGTGCGCGACGAAGGGTGTGCGGACGACGGCGGGTTCGGCGGTGCTGGCAGACTGGGTGCCGGACTTCGACGCGACGGTGGTGCGGAAACTGGCGGAAGGCGGCGCGGTTTCGCTGGGCAAGCTGAACCTGCACGAATTCGCTTACGGGGTCACGAGCGCGAACGAGCACTTCGGGGTGGTGCGGAACCCGTGGGACACGGAGCGCATCCCCGGCGGGTCGAGCGGCGGGTCCGGTTCGGCGGTGGCGGCCGGGATATGCGCGGGAGCGATCGGGAGCGATACGGGCGGGTCGATCCGGATCCCGGCGGCGCTGTGCGGGATCACGGGCCTGATGCCGACGTATGGGCGTGTTTCGCGGGCGGGCGTGGTGCCGCTTTCGTGGTCGCTGGACCACGTAGGCCCGCTGACGCGGAGCGTGGAAGACGCGGCGCTGTTCCTGAACGCGATCGCGGGATTCGACCCTGCGGACGGCAGCTCGCTCGACGAGCCGTGGTTTGACGCGGCGGAGGGGATCGGGGCGCCGGTGGAAGGATTGCGCGTGGGTGTGGTGCGGCAGCAGTTCGAGCTGGCGGATGACGATGTGCGGCAGGCGGCGGATGGCGCGCTCAAGGAACTGGAGTCGCTCGGGATGCGGCTCCACGAAGTGGAGTTGCCGCTGCTGATGCAGGCACGCGCGTTGCCGATCCTGGGCATCGAGGCAGCGGCGTACCACGCGGAGTGGCTGAGGGCGCGGCCGGAGGATTACAGCGATGAGGTGCGGACGCTGCTGTTGTGGGGGGCAACGTTCAGCGGCGTGGACTATGTGAATGCACTGCGGGTGCGGCGGGAATTCACCGAACAGGTGGAAGCGGCGATGCGGGAGGTGGACGTGCTGGTGATGCCGACGTGCCCTTCGGTGGCGTCGCGGATCACCGAGATCGAGAGTGGCGTGGCGCGGTTCGCGGGGCTGACGGCGCCGTGGGACCACACGGGGCAGCCGGTGCTATCGGTGCCGTGCGGGTTTGGCGACGGAGGGATGCCGGTGGGGCTGTCGTTTGCTGGGAGGCCGTTTGAGGAGGCGTTGATCGGCCGGGCCGGGCACGCGTACCAGCAGGCGACGGACTGGCATCTGCAGCGGCCCGCCATGGCTGTTTCCAGCTAGCCTGGGGAACGCGAGAGCCCGGTAGAGCGGTGGCTGGGACAGGCAGTGACGCGGGACCGTGGGGCGAATTGCGCTGCACCGCGACGCAGAATTCGAGGGGAGCCGGGGTCCTGAGAAGCGAGGCGGAAAGATGCCGGAAGGGCGTCTAGCACTCTACGGGCGAGAGTGCTAACATTCGTGTCGCTATACCGATACTGTTTTGCTCCAGGAGGAACCCTGACTATGGCAGCCAAATCCGCCACCAAGGCCAAGACGACGCTCGAGCCCCTTGCCGACCGCATTGTTATCACCCCGCTGAAGCAGGAAGAAATGACTGCGAGCGGGCTGGTTATTCCCGACACGGCCAAGGAGAAGCCGCAGCAGGGCGAAGTTGTGGCCGTTGGCCCGGGGAAGCGCGATGACAGCGGCAACCGGGTCCCCATCGAGCTGAACCCGGGCGACCGCATTCTCTATGCGAAGTACACGGGCACGGAAGTGAAGCTCGACGGCGTCGAGTACATCGTCCTCGCCGAGAAGGACATCCTGGCGAAGCTGGTCGTCTAAGCCTTCGCGTGCGCCGGCTGCCGGGTTTACCGCTGTGGCCGCCGCATTTTGGACCACTCCCACGAAAGAGGACGTTCTATGACTGCGAAACAACTGCTGTTCGATGAGGCAGCACGACGGCGCCTGCGGGACGGTGTCGATGCCCTCGCCGATGCAGTGAAGATAACGCTCGGCCCGCGCGGGCGTAACGTGGTGCTTCAAAAGAAGTACGGCGCACCGATCATCACGAAAGACGGCGTGACCGTTGCCCGGGAGATCGAAGTCGCCGACGCCTTCGAGAACATGGGCGCGCAGCTTGCGAAGCAGGTCGCCACGAAGACGAACGACGTGGCCGGCGACGGCACGACGACCGCATGTGTGCTGGCGCAGGCGCTGGTGCACGCGGGGATGAAGGTGGTGACGGCAGGCGCGAACCCGATGGCGGTGAAGCGCGGCATCGAGAAGGGGCTTGCGGTTGCCGTTGAGGACCTGCGGAGCCAGGCCCGGCCCATCATCACGAAGGAGCAGATCGCGCACGTTGCCGGGATTTCGGGTAACGACCCGGAGATCGGCGAGCTGATTGCGGACCTGATGGAGAAGGTCGGCAAGGATGGCGTGATCACGATCGAGGAATCTCGCGGGCTTCGCTTCGAGACGGAGTTCGTGGACGGGCTTCAGCTCGACCGCGGCTATGTGTCGCCGTATTTCGTGACGAATACGGACCGCATGGAAGCGGTGATCGAGAACCCGCACGTCCTGATCACGGACAAGAAGATCTCGGCGGTGCAGGACCTGGTCCCGCTGCTGGAGAAGATCATGCAGGTGACCAAGGACCTGGTGATCGTGGCCGACGATGTGGACGGCGAGGCGCTGGCGACGCTTGTGGTGAACAAGATGCGCGGCACGCTGAACATCCTGGTGGTGAAGGCGCCGAGCTTTGGCGACCGGCGGAAGGCGATGCTGGAAGACCTGGCGACGCTGACCGGCGGCTCGGTGATTACCGAGGATGTCGGCCTGCGGCTGGATAACGCGACGGTTGCCGACCTTGGCCGCGCGCGGCGGGTTGTCTCGAACAAGGACGACACGACGATCATCGAGGGCCAGGGTTCGGACGAAGCGATCCAGGCGCGGATCAAGCAGATCAAGGCGCAGATCGAAGACGCGACGAGCGACTTTGACCGCGAGAAGCTGCAGGAGCGCCTGGCGAAGCTCGCCGGCGGCGTGGCCGTCATCAAGGTGGGCGCGGCCAGCGAGGTCGAGCTGAAGGAGAAGAAGTACCGCGTGGAGGACGCGCTGAGCGCGACCCGCGCGGCGGTGGACGAAGGCGTGGTGCCGGGTGGCGGTGTCGCCCTGATCCGCGCGCAGGCGGCCATCGACGACCTCATCAAGAAGACCAAGCACGAGGATGAGCGCACCGGCATGCGCATCCTTAGCGAGGCGCTCGAAGAGCCGACATGGGTGATCGCGGACAACGCGGGGCTCGAAGGCTCGATTATCGTGAACCGCGTGAAGGCGTTGCCGAACATCACCGAAGGCTGGGACGCCGAACACGACGAGTGGGGCGACATGTTCGAACTGGGCATTGTCGACCCGGTGAAGGTGACGCGCTCGGCGCTCGAGAACGCGGTTTCGATCAGCGCGATGGTGCTGACGACGGAGACGCTCGTCGCGGAGCTGCCGGAACCGGCCATGGCGGCACCGCCAGGCCCCGGCGAGTATTAGGCCGGCGAAGTTTGTCCCTCCTTGCCCCCGGGTCCGAACGGCCCGGGGGCTTCTTTTTGCGTCCGCGTCTAAGCCATGTGCCTGCTACGCTGGGATCCCTGTTTTAAGCAAGCGCTATGGCCAAACGACGCCCGAAGACCGAAGGAGCATCACCGGAGGAGCGGAAGTTTCTTGCCGGCCCGCAGGACCGCGGCGCCGAGCTTTTCCGCGCGATGCGCATCTTCACGGAGTTCATCCGCGGCTTCCGGACGCTCCACTTCCTGGGGCCGGCGGTGACCGTTTTCGGCTCGTCGCGCTTCAACGAAGAGCACTTTTACTACAAGGCTGGGCGCGAGATCGGGCGCGAGCTGGTGCATGCGGGCTTCACAGTGATGACCGGCGGCGGACCGGGCGTGATGGAGGCGGCGAACCGGGGCGCGAAGGAGGCCGGCGGGATAAGCGCCGGGTGCACGATCCGGCTGCCACATGAGCGGCCGAACGATTACCTGGATGTGGCTGTCGACTTTCGCTACTTCTTCGTGCGGAAGGTGATGCTGGTCAAATACAGTTACGCATTCATTGTTTGCCCCGGCGGGCTGGGGACGCTGGACGAGGTCTTCGAAACGGCGACGCTGATCCAGACGGGCAAGATCCACAACTTTCCAATTGTGCTGTTTGGTTCAGAGTTCTGGGACCCGATTGTCACGTTCATGCGGGACACGCTGGTGGCGGAAGGGACGATCGATGCGATCGACCTGGACCGGCTCTATGTGACGGACGACCCGGTGGATGCGGTGAATTTTGTGCGTGAGGCGGCGATCAAGCGTTTCGGGCTGAGCTATGGTCCGCGGGTCCACCGGCACTGGTACCTGGCGGAATGGATGATCCCGTGGCGGCGGCTTTCGCCGCGATCCTGGCGGCGGCGCCGGACAGCTGCTGGAACATCCGATAAACGCGTGTAGCATCACGGGCGAGTGACACTCCAGGCCTGGCGATCGCGCTCACGGTTCCGTTTCGCCCGCGTCAGCAACCAGCAACTCGCGCGGGCTGTTTGGCTTGGGTTGGTGATCGGCGTGATCGCGGGTATCGCGGCGATCATCTTCGCGGAAGCGATCCGCATTTCGACCGAAATTTTCCTTGGCCACCTCGCTGGTTACCAGCCGCCGGAGCCGCTGGGCGAGGGGGACCCAATCGAGAGCGGGCCGGACCGGCGGTGGGCGTTGCCGCTGGTGCTGGCGCTCGGTGGTTTGCTTTCGGGGATCCTGGTGTTCGCATTCGCGCCGGAGACCCGGGGCGCGGGGGCGGACGCGGCCATCGGTGCGTTTCACCAGGAGGGCGGGCGCATCCGTGCGCGGGTGATACCGGTGAAGTTGCTGGCCTCGGCGGTGACGATTGGCTCAGGTGGCGCGGCCGGGCGTGAGGGGCCGACGGCGCAGATTGCCGGGGGGATAGGGTCGCTGGTGGCGCAGAAGCTGGGGCTGGGCGCGGTGGAGCGGCGGAAGGCGCTGGTGGCGGGCATGGGCGCGGGTATCGGCGCGATTTTCCGTGCTCCGCTGGGCGGCGCACTGATGGGCGCCGAGATGCTCTACAAGCACGACTTTGAAGCCGATGCGGTGTTGATGGCGTTGATCTCGTCGATCGTGGCGTATGCGATCTTCGGCAGCTACAGCGAGTTCGACCCCATCTTTGGCGGGGCGGCGGACTTCGCGTTTTCGCGGCCGCAGGAGCTGCCGTATTACGCGGCGCTCGGAGTGATCTGCGGGTTGCTGGGGCTGCTCTACGCGGGGAGCTTCCACCGCATCACCGATGTCTTCGAGAAGGCGCGGGTGCCGCGGTGGATCAAGCCTGCAATCGGCGGGCTGATCGTGGGCACCATCGGCATGGCCGCGCCGGAGGCCATCCACGTGGGCTATGGGTGGGTGCAGCAGTCCTTCACGGAGGAGGGGGTGCGGAACTTCCCGCTGCTGCTGCTCATCGCGCTGCCGTTCATCCGCATCTTCACCACGTCACTGACGGTGGGCTCGGGCGGATCGGGCGGCATCTTCGGCCCGGGGATGGTGATCGGCGGGCTGGCCGGGGCGGCGCTCTGGCGGCTGGGGGCGGACCTCCCGGGCTTCCCGCAGGAGCCGGGTCCGGTGGTGATCATCGGGATGATCGCAATGTTCGGCGCGATAGCCCACGCACCGCTGGCGATGTTGCTGATGGTGGCCGAGATGACGGGGAACCTGTCGCTGCTGGCGCCGGCGATGGTGGCGGTGGCGATCGCGACGCTGCTGGTGGGCAACAAGAGCATCTACCGCAACCAGGTGGACAGCCGGGCGGATTCGCCGGCACACCGCGACCGCTTCGCGTTCCCGTTGCTGACGGCGCTGCCGGCGCACCGGGCGGTGGTGCCGATCCCGGTGCTGGATGAGGCGCTGAGCCCCCAGCGGGCGCTTGATGCGATGGCGGACGCGCGCATGGCCTACGGGGTGGTGGTGGACGGGCACGGCCACCTGATCGGAGATATTGACCGGGAGACGTTGCGGCGGGCGGCAGACCGGGATGGGGTGAGTTCGATCGAGGGACTGGCAAGGCCTGTACCGGCGGTCGTGCAGTCGGAGACGCCGCTGGATGAGGCGCTGGACCTGTTGACGAACCACGAGCGGCGCTGGCTGCCGGTGGTGGACGGCGAGGACGGGCCGGTGATCGGTTCCATCGATACGCGGGCGCTGCTGCGGTCGTACCGCAGGGCGGTGCGTTCGCAGGTGCGGCCACTGACGCCGGTGACGGAGGATGTGCATTCGCTGGAGGTGGTATTGCCGGCGGAATCGCCGCTGGCCGGGGTGACGCTGGCCGAGGCCAGCCTGCCGCCAGGGGTCCGTATCCTCACGATCGCGCGGGATGGGATGGTGCAGGTGCCACATGGGGGCACCCAGCTGAAGGCCGGGGACCTGATCACCTTGACGTTCCCGGCGGCGCAGCGGCGCAGCGTGCTCGACCTGCTGCTCGGGCACGCTTAATTGAGCAGGTCGGAAAGCTTCACGAGCTCGAAGCCGCGACTGCGGAGGCCGTTGACTATCCCGGGGAGCGCGGCCTGGGTGTGGGGCCCGTGGAGATGCAGGAGGACGATGGAGCCGCCGCGGGCAGTGTTGACGACGTTGTGCGTGATCCCGGCGGCGGAGGCGCCGGGCCGCCAGTCCTGCGGGTCGACGTCCCAGAGCACGGTATAGGTGTAGCCAATTTGGCCAGCGAGGTTGAGCACGGCCTGGTTGTAGTCGCCGTAAGGCGGTCTGAAGAAGGGGCGCACCGGCAGAGGCGGATTGCTGTGGCGCGCGACGGCGTGCTCGGTGGACAGCAGTTCGCTGCGGTTGCGCTCGGCGGTTTGGAGGGTCATCCGGGAGTGCCAGTAGCTGTGGTTGCCGAGCTCGAAGAGGTCCGGGTTGGCCGCGACGACGGCCACGGCATGCTGTCCGAATGCCGTGTTATCGACGAGGTGGCCGGTGACAAAGATCGTCGCGGGGACACGGTTGCTGGCGAGCCAGTTCATGATGCCCTGGGTGGTGCCTTCGCGGCCGTTCATGTCGAAGGTGAGGGCTACGCGGTTTGTGGCGCGTGAGCCGTGCCGCACCACGGTGCTGGGACCCGTGGGCGCCGGCGTTGGGGTAGCCATTGGGGCCGGAGTGGGAGTAGCAGTGGGCGTGGGCGTCGGCGTGGGAATGAATATGACGGTGCCGGGCCGAAGCTCAGCGTCTTCGCCGAGGCCGTTGACGCGGCGGAGCCGGTCCACGGAGGTGCCGTGCTGCTGCGCAACGGACTCCAGCGTGTCGCCCTGTTGCACCGTGTAGCCGAAGGTCCCGGCGGGGCCATTGCGGGCAAGGGGGAACGCCCGGTGCCCTTCGACCGGGGTTGGTGTTTCCTCGGGAGTTTGCAGGTAATGGGCCTCCGCCGCCACGCAACCCGCCAACCCCGCGACCACCACCAGGGCGATGATGGCCAGCAGGTAATGCCGCACGACCATGGAGGGCCAAGTGTACCGCGTAAGGGGACTGGAAAGCGCTTTTCAGGGAACAAACTCGGAAACCTTGACCAAATGGAATCCGCGGGCTTTCAATCCGTTGACCATGGCGGGCAGAGCATCGAGGGTTTCGTAGCCGCCCAGGTGCATGATGACGATGGAGCCGCCGCGGGCGTTGGTGACGACGCGGTCGGCCATCTGGGCTGCGGTGGGGCCACCCTGGTCGATCGGACGCCAGTCGCCGCTGTCGATGTCCCACATGATGGTGTAGGGATATCCGGCGGCGCCGACGACGCGGAGGACGCGGCTATCGACTGCACCGAAAGGCGGGCGGAAGAGCGGGCGCATGGGAAGGGTGGTGTGCTTCGCCACGGATGTTTCGGTGCTGGATAGCTCGGAGCGGATCTGGGCGTCGGAGATGGTGGTGAAGTCGGGGTGGGAATAGCTGTGGTTGCCGAGTTCGAAGAGGTCGCGGTGCTGGTCGATGAGGCGGAGAACCCGGCGGCCGTCGTCGTGCCAGGGATTGTCGGCCATGGCGCCGGTCATGAAGATGGTGGCTGGCACCCGGTTGGCGATGAGCCAGTTCATGATGTCGACAGCGGGCTCGACGCGGCCACCCATGTCGAAGGTGAGGGCGACCTTGTTGGAGGTGCGGGGGCCGTGGTCGATGCGCGTGCTCGGGGCCGTGGAAACTGGTGTGGGCGTAGGAGTGGGCGCCGGCGTTGGTGTCAGCGGGGGCGGTGGCGTCGGGGTGGGGGTCGGGGGCAGCTCGGGGATAAAGATGACGGCCCCGGCGCGGAGCTGCGTGGGGTCGGGGATGTCGTTGAGCTCCTGGAGGATTTCGACCGTGGTGCTGTAGCGCCGGGCAATGGAAAAGAGGGTGTCGCCGGGCTGGACGGTGTAGGCGAAGGTGCCGGGCGGCGGCGCAGGTGTTGGCGTTGGGGTAGCAGGCTGTGGCGTGGGCGACGGTGTCGGGGCCGGCGCGGGCGTATCCACCGGCGTTGGCGTGGGTTCGGGCGGATCGTCGTTATTGCCGCAGGCCACAGCGAGCGGCAGGACAAGGATGAGCAGAGCGGCAATTCGCGCCCCCACGTGCATGACCAGCCTCCAGTGCTCCGCCTCTTGCATTATGCGGGCGAGCTGGCTGGCATGTAGCGGCCGTTCGGACCAGCTTCGGCGGTGCTGGTGGCGCGATGATGGGAAAGCGCTGATTAATTGTTCGTTAGCGTCGAGGGGGGATAGTTCGGATTGGTGTTCCGCCCGCGACCCCGTATTGCCGCCTATCTCGCCGAAGCCATCGGCACCTTCGCGCTGGTGTTCGCCGGCGCCGGGGCGTTGGCGGTGGACGTTGCCAGTGGCGGCGCGGTTGGCGGCGTGGGGGTGGGCCTGTCGTTCGGGCTGGTGGTGATGGCGATGGTGTTCGCCGTCGGGCATATTTCTGGCTGCCACATCAACCCTGCGGTGACGATCGCGTTCCTGGCGACCGGGCGCATTTCTGGCGGGCGGGCTGCGCTCTACATCGCCGCGCAGCTTACCGGGGCGGTGCTCGCGGGGCTGGCGATCATCGTGATCGTTGGGACGGAGGGTGACGCGGGCGCCTCGGCGCCCCGGATGGGCGGTGCGGGAGATGCGCTGCTCGCGGAGTTCATCCTGGCGTTCTTCCTGGTGTTCGTGGTGTTCTCGGTGGCGACGGACCACCGGGCGCAGGGCGGCATGGCAGCGATAGCGATCGGCGGGTATGTGGCGGTGGCGGCGACGGGCTGGGGGCCGGTTGCGAACGCGTCGATGAACCCGGCGCGCAGCTTTGGCCCGGCGGTTGTGGCGAACGTTTGGGATGCGCACTGGATCTACTGGCTTGGGCCGATCGCGGGCGGCCTTTTGGCGGCGTTCGTGTATGAGCTGCTGCGGGAACCGCCGTCCCGAGATCCGCGTTAGCGGGCGAACACGTGGGATTGCCGCGAAATTTGCGGACAGTTTACCGGCGCTCAATCTCTTTACCATCGAAGGATGGCAGACTCCGCCGAGCAGCTCCGCACCACCGATCCCCGCCTGCGCGGAGCTGTGGGCGGCCGGCGCCGCCGCGCTCGACCGGCTGGCGCCTGGCCGCCACCCTCTGTACAAGCGCGCGCAAACTGTGCACGCTCTTAAGATGATTTCGGCCAAAGCACTGTTCCGTTCCGCAGCAATCCAATCGCTGACAGGGTGGGAACGCCTGAGGACGGGCGTTTCGTACTTCCCGCTGGACGACACGTTCCAGCAGAACCCGTTCCCGACCTACGCGCGCCTTCGCCGGAAGGACCCGGTGCACTGGAGCCCGACCGTGAACGCCTGGGTGCTCTCGCTTTACGAGGACGTCGACGCGACGCTGCGGGACTTCAAGCGCTTTGCCAACGATTCCCGTAAGACCAGGGGCGAGCCACCTCCCGGGGAAGCGCCGGAAGCGCCGAGCATGCTCAGCCTTGACCCGCCCGATCACACGCGGATGCGCGCGCTGGTGAGCAAGGCGTTCACACCGCGCGCGGTGAGGGCGATGGAGCCGCGGATCGAGGAGCTGGTGCACGAGCTGCTCGACGAACTGCCCGAGGGCGAGCCGGTGGACATCATCGCGGGCCTGGCCTACCCGCTGCCGGTGATCGTGATCGCGGAGATGATCGGCGTGCTGCCCGAAGACCGCGACCGCTTCAAACGGTGGTCGGACGTGATGGCGCGGACGCTGGAACCGACCATCACGCGCGAAGAGCTATCGGAGGCGATGGATGCTCGGGACGAACTGATCGAGTATTTCCGGGCGGTGATCGAGGAGCGGCGGAAGAACCCGCGCGAAGACCTGGTGTCGTCGCTGGTGGCCGCGGAGGAGGAGGGCGACCGCCTGAGCGAGGCGGAGATGTATTCGACGCTGATCCTGCTGCTGGTTGCGGGGAACGAGACAACGACGAACCTGATCGGCAACGGGCTGCTCGCGCTCTTGCGCCACCCGGACCAGTACCAGCTTCTGCGCGACGACGCTTCGCTGACCGAATCGGCGGTTGAGGAGATGCTCCGCTACGACAGCCCGGTGCAGACGGACGCGCGGTTTGTCCTGGAGGACGTGGAGTTGCGGGGGAAGGTGCTCCGCCGCGGGGACCAGGTGTTGCAGCTCATCGGGTCGGCGAACCGTGACCCGCGCGTGTTCCCGGAGCCGCGGAAGCTGGACATCACGCGGGAAGAGAACAACCACCTGGCTTTCGGGCGGGGCATCCACCACTGCCTGGGGGCGCCACTGGCGCGGATGGAGGGGCGGATCGCGTTCCGGGCGCTGGCGGACCGGTACCCGCGGATCGCGCTTGCGGACCCGGCGCCGCGCTTCCGCGACCAGGTGGTGTTGCGCGGCCTGGAGGCGCTGCCGGTGGTGCTTCACCGGGCCTAGCCGAATGGGATTCTTACCGGTACGCTAAAACTTCACCCTTGCGTAAGGGTGTGGTAGTTTCGGTGGCTTGAGGGGTACCGTCCTTGCGTAGCCTTGCCAGGCTGATTCCGTACTTCCGTCGTCACTTCGGGTCGCTCGGCTTCGCCTTCCTGTGCGCGATCCTTGCCTCCGGGTTCGTGATGGCGGCGCCGCTGGTGACGGGCTGGGCGATCAATTTCGGCCTCGCGCCGATCCGCGGCGAGCCAGACGCGCCGGGGGAGCCCGCGCCGATTATTGGCTTCGATGGCAACGAGAGCTTCCTGGTGCTGGCGGCGCTGGGCGTGGTGTGCTTCGCGATCGCGCGCGGCTTCAGCGCCTTCGGGCAGCAGTTCCTGGCGGAATCGATCGGGCAGAAGGTCGCGTACTCGATCCGGAACGACATCTACAGCAACCTGCAGCGGCTGAGTTACGCCTACCACGACCGGACGCACACGGGCCAGATCATGTCGCGGGCAACGCAGGATGTGGAGAACATCCGCATCTTCGTGAACATGGGTTTCATCCGGCTGTTCTACATCGTGCTGCTGGTGGTGATCGCGACGGCGGGCATGTTGCTGATCAACTGGCAGCTTGCGGTGGTGAGCTTCCTCACGATCCCGATCATCGCGTGGCGGTCGATCGCGACGAGCCGGCGGATGCGGCCGGTGTGGCAGAAGATCCAGGAGAACCAGGCCGAGATGACGCAGGTGGCGGAGGAAGGGCTTTCGGGCATCCGCGTGGTGAAGGCGTTCAGCCAGGAACCCTACGAGAGCCAGAAATTCCGCCACGAGGCGCAGGAGCAGGCGGACCTGAACTACAGCCAGGCGAAGTTGATGGCGCAGCACGCGCCGCTGATGAACGGCCTTTCGATGCTGCAGATCGCGATCACTGTGGGGGTGGGCTCCTATTTCATCCTTCACGACACGCTGGAGGCCGGCAGCCTGCTGACCTTCGTGCTCTGGCTGAGCCTGCTTCAGATGCCGATCCGCTCGCTGGGGTTCGTGATCAACGTGACCTCGCGGGCGATGAGTGCGAGCGACCGCGTCTTCGAGCTGCTGGACGCGCGCTCCGCGGTGGAGGAGAAGCCGGGCGCGGTGGAGCTGGTGGACCCGAAGGGGCATGTGCGGTTCGAGAACGTGAGCTTCGCGTACGACTCGCTGGGGCCGGTGCTGGAGGACATCAGCATCGATGCGCCGCCGGGCAAGGTGGTGGCGCTGCTGGGCCCGACGGGGAGTGGCAAGTCGACAGTGGTGAACCTTATCCCGCGCTTCTACGACGTCTCGGAAGGGCAGATCACGATCGATGGCCAGGACGTGCGCGACCTGAGGATCGAGTCGCTGCGGCGGGCAATCGGGATCGTGCAACAGGATGTGTTCCTCTTCGTCGGCACGATTGGGGAGAACATTGCCTATGGCCGGCCGGACGCGACGAAGGAGGACATCATCCAGGCGGCGAAGGCGGCGCGGATCCACGACTTCATCGCCAGCCTGCCCTACGGCTACGACGAGTGGGTCGGGGAGAACGGCGTGACGCTTTCCGGGGGCCAGAAGCAGCGCATCGCCATCGCCCGGACACTGCTGCTGGACCCA
>SLAK01000104.1 GCA_007126855.1 Dehalococcoidia bacterium
CCATAGGCCCCGGCCCACGCACGCAGCCGCTCGATCGACTTCGCGCCGATGCCCCGTGGGGGCACGTTGACCACGCGCAGCCAGCTCGACTCATCGAAGCGGTTGTAGACCAACCGCAGGTAGGCCACCAGGTCCTTGATCTCCCGGCGCTGGTAGAAGCGGACGCCGCCCACCAGCCGGTAGGGAATGCGGTGGCGCACCAGCGCTTCCTCGATCGGCCGGGATTGCGCGTTCGTACGGTACATCACGGCGAAATCGCCGTAGCCCCGCCCATCCGCCAGCATCCGGCCGATTTCGCGGGCGACGAATTCCCCTTCCTCTTCGTCGTTGTAAGCCTCGTAACTCACGATGGCGTCGCCCCCGGGCCGCTCGGTCCAGAGCGTGCGCGGCGTCCGGCCGGGGTTCTGCGCGATGACCGCGTCGGCGGCTTTCAGGATGGGGGAGGTGGAGCGGTAGTTCTGCTCGAGCAGGTACACAGCAGCCCCGGGCCAATCGCGCCGGAAGTATTCGATGTTGCGCACGTCGGCCGCACGCCATGAGTAGATGCTCTGGTCGGGGTCGCCCACCACGCAGATGTTCCCGTGTACAGACGCCAGCTCCCGGGCGATCGCATACTGCACCGGGTTGGTGTCCTGGAATTCGTCGATCATCACGTAGCGGTAACGCTCGGCGTACTTTTCCTTCGCTTCCGGCGATTCCCGGAACAGCCGCAGCGCCTGCAGCAGCAGGTCATCGAAGTCGAGCCCCGCGCTGTTATCGAGCGCGGCCTGGTAGCCGCGGTATGCCCGGGACACCACCTCATCCGGATAGGACCGGACCTGCGCGGCGAAGTCTTCAGGCCGGAGCAACTCGTTCTTGGCGCGGGAGATGGCGCTCAGAACCGCGCGGGGGGTAAAGGCCCTGGTGTCGACATTTAACTCGTCCAACACCTGTTTCAAGACTGAAAGCTGATCCGCCTCGTCATAGATGGCAAAGCTGGGGTCCACGTCGATACGGTGTCCATCAATACGCAGCCATCGCGCGCACATCGCGTGAAAGGTGCCCATGTGGACATCCCGAGCGCCATCGCCCAGCAAACGCTGCACCCGCTCGCGCATCTCGCGGGCGGCTTTGTTCGTAAAGGTAAGGGCGAGTACTCGCCAGGGGTGCACATTGTGCTCACGAATGAGATAAGCGATACGGTGGGTTATGACGCGCGTCTTGCCGCTTCCGGGTCCCGCCAGGATCAACACGGGACCATCGCGGTGCAGCACGGCCTCGTGCTGCTGCGGGTTCAGCGAGCCGGTGAGGGCATCGGTTCCGGAATCTACGGACACCACGCAAGCGTAGCATCGGATAAGAACCATGATCGAATGATTTCGACGCCTTCTAACGCAATGCTATACTCGAAAAGCTGCGACGGGGCGCCGGGGGAGACTTGTGCATGTTCCTGATTGATTGGCCAGGCGGATCCTGGGAAGCAACCCTTCGAATCTCTCTCACCATCTTGGCCCTTTACCTTGCAGCAATCTGGGTCACGCTTGTCTTCTGGACCTACCGCGACATCCGCCAGCGTACCCGCGACCCCATCCTGCAAACCGTCGCCGTCCTGATCGTGCTGGTGTTCTTCCTGCCGGGCCACTGGATCTACCTCATCCTGCGCCCGCGCTACACCCTGGCCGAGCTCTACGAACGGTCCCTCGAGGAAGAAGCCCTGCTGCAGGAGCTCGAAGACCAGAAAGCCTGCCCCGGCTGCAACCGCCGCATCCAGGACGAGTTCCTCATCTGCCCCTACTGCCGCACGTCGCTGAAGGAGCCGTGCCGCGAATGTACACGGCCGCTGAACCGGGCGTGGCTTGCCTGCCCTTATTGTGGCGTCGAAAAGCCCCCGTCCCAGCGGCCGCCTTCACGCCAGCCGGCGCCTTCGCGGCACCAGCCTGCCGGCGCACGCCAGTCCCGCCCGAGCGGGCGTGGAAAGCGGCCCGCAACCGCACCCGCACCCGCCCCGGCCGCCGAGCCTTCCAGGTCGTCGACCACGAATGCCTCGTCGGCTTCCAATAGCTCACGAGAGAAGCAAGGCGCGAACAACAGCTCACGAGAGAAGCAAAGCGCCAACAACAACCAGAGCCGCGACCCCTTCAAGCAGCGCGGCCAGCCGGCCCAGGAAGGCCGGATGATCGACTCAACGCAAGAAAGCAGCAGCTAAGAGCTCAGGTCGGCGCGGGCACTTCCAGTGCCAAAGCATCGGCGAAGTTCGCACCCTCGAGCAGCTCGCTCATCCGGTCGAGCTTCGCCTCGCCTTCGAATCGCGTCTCGTCGAACACGGTCTCGAGCGCCAGGATGGTGTTCTCGGTGTCCGTACGGGAAAGCAACACCGGCACCTCTGCCGCCCGGGCCGCATCGAACAGGTACTCCGAAGGCCGCCTGCCACCGGTGAGGATCAGCACCACCGGCTGGGCCCGCAAGGCCGCAAGCTGCATGTCCGTCTTGTCGTAGCGCGCCACCATGGCCGCCCGCTCGAAGCGCCGGAAATACGGCTGCCCGGCATCGGAACCGATCGGCGCGATAACCAGGTGGTCGCAGGTGGTCGCCGGCTCCGCTTCCACCAGCACCTCGGCGTTCAGCAGCCGCTGCACGTTGCTGACCGTGAAGCCCGCCAGCGTGCGGTCCTCTGCCAGCGCGATGACCTGCGCCCCGCCCGCTTCGGCCGGGATGCTCTCGATATCGCCGCTGGCCACCCGCGTCACCACGATAGCCGCCGGCTCCATGCCTTCCGGCGCCGCCGGCGCCGCACCGCGGCCCACCAGCACCACGCGGGCGCCTTCCGGCGCGTCGCCCGGTTCGCCTTCGACCACCGCCACGTCCCGCGACCCCGGGTCCGAAAAGCTTCCCGGCTCCACCGGAGCTTCCGGCGAACCCGGCACGAAAAACAGCCCCGCAAAGTACTTCGCGTCATCCGCGGCATGGTCGCCGCCGGTGAAACGCACCAGCTTCGTCGGGATGCCCTGGTAGGCATAGTGGCGGGCGATCGCGGCCGCGACGCCGGTCTTCCCCGCCCCGGGTTCGATAGAAGTCACATAAACGGTCGGCAAGAGGCAACTCCCGGCGCCGTGGCGCCTTCCGTGATTGTGGCGAAGCACCCCCGTTGCGGCAAACCACCGCCCGCGCAAGCCCGTGCCGCCCCGGCCCGCTACGATCGCCAGCATGACTGTCTCACGCCGCGTCTCCGTCGAACGAAACCGCCTGCGCTTCGCCGCCGCCCACATGGCCACCTTCGGCGGCCAGTGCGAACCGCTGCACGGCCACAATTACGACGTCATCGTCGATATCGAGGGCGACCTGACCGAAGACGCCTGGGTCTGGGACTTCGGCGACCTGAAGCGCACGACAAAGGCCATCATCGACGAGCTGGACCACCGCTTCCTCCTCCAGCGCGATAGCAGGCTGCTCCGCATCGAAGAAGGCCCCTCGGCCTGGACCGTGGGCTTCGGCGAACGCCAGTACACCTTCCCGCGCGAAGACGTCGTCGCCCTGCCCATCGAGAACACCACCGCCGAGTGCCTGGCCGAATGGCTCGCCAACCGCCTCCTCCGGGAGCTCGAAACCCGCGAGAGCACACGCTTCCGCAAACTCACCGTCGGCATCGAGGAGATGCCGGGGCAGGCAGGTTGGTATACTTTGGCCATGCAAGCCTAAGATAGTAGCTTGCGCTGCCGTAGCGTGGAGGAGCACATGCAGGTGGACTGGGACAAGACGATTAACGACATCCTCGCGGAAAAAATGTCCTGCCAGGGGTGCGACTCGCTCGGCGAGACCATGATCGTGGGTTACACGCGCAACCCCGAGGCCGCCGTGTTCGCCTCCCGGTGCAAAGACTGCATCGACAAGACCGACTGCGACGCCCGCAAGCTCGTCGTCGTCTGCGAAGATTGCGCGCGACGCTACCGCGTCAACGGCGAGCAAATGGACCAGGCCGGCATGATGACCGTGCTGATCGAGGAATGCCGCACCAACCTGGAAGAGTCCATCGACTACCTCAGCACCTACTGGAAGGAAGAGGGCGAAGTCGAATACGAGGACATGGACAAGCGGCTCGACGAGATCGACCCCGAGCTCTTCCGTGAGGAAGACGCCTGGCGCCGCCGCCTCGAAGAGGAATATCTCCAGCTCCACCGCTGGTTTCGCGAAAACGGCGTGCCCATCCCCAACCCGGGGTGGCGCAGCCAGTACGCCGAAGACGTCATCGGCCTCGGCTACAGCACCCTGCTCGGCGACTGACACCGCCCGCCCGCGCTTGGATGCAGAGCGCTCCGTGCTATACTCGGGGTTGCGAGCGGAAGTAGCTCAGTGGTAGAGCGCCTCCTTGCCAAGGAGGAGGTCGCGAGTTCGACCCTCGTCTTCCGCTCCATCTTTTTGCTCATGTCCTCTGCCCACTTCTGCAAGGCAGGGTCGACCGCCGAAGTGGCGGAATGGCAGACGCGGCGGTCTCAAAAACCGTTGGGGTAAACTCCCGTGCGGGTTCGACTCCCGCCTTCGGCACCAACCACTTCTTCCTGACGCAAAGCGCCGCGCCCAAACCGTTGGGATAACCGCCGTTCCCCGCTAAACTGAGGGACGGACGCGGATTGCCGAGTAGTGTAACGGTAGCACACGGGCCTTTGGAGCCTTTGGTCGGGGTTCGAATCCCTGCTCGGCAACCAGGTAGCTGTTAGCTGCTAGCTGCTAGCTGTTAGCTTCTAGCCCCCTCCCGGCCCCCCCAACTATCGGCGCGCCCGCTTCTGGCCCGGCTGCACCCTTCCCCGCAAGGGACCGGGATGAGGGCGGGACTCATCCCTCATCCCTCATCCCTCATCCCTCCGAACTGTTCCCTCATCCCTCCGAGCTCTTCCCTACTCCGCCTTCTGGCCGAAGTACACCATGAGGCTGGTGGCGGCGATTACCTTGCCCTTCAGCGCCTCTTCCAGGTCGTTGTAGCGGCCGGATTCGGCGACGCCGAGCGAGCCAGTGTTCAGCGCGTAGAGCGTGAAGATGTAGCGGTGTGCCCTGTCGCCGGGGGGCGGCGCGCAGCCGATGTAGCCCTTGCGGTACTGGTAGAAGGGCGATTCGGAGCCGAAATCCGCCGCCGTGTTGTCCAGCTCCTTCGCGCCGCCGGGCAGCGAACCGCTCGCGCCCGCGGGCAGGCTCGCCACGTTCGCCGGCAGGTCGTAGGCCATCCAGTGGATGAAGAGGTCGCCATAGAGCGTGCCCGGGCCGGGCAGGCCGAAGTTGCCCCAGGGCACATCGGGGTCGACGCAGGTGAGCACGAAGCTCTGCGTGCCCTCGGGCGCGCCGGACCACTCCAGCGGGGGCGACGTGTTCTCGCCCTTGGCCAGCGTGTACTTGTCCGGCATCGTGCCCTGTTCGACCAGCGCCGGTGATGTGAGTGCAAAGGTCATGTTCTACCTCCATGCGTGTGTGATTGTTGGCTGTTGGCTGTTGGCTGTTGGCTGTTGGCTGTTGGCCCCTGGCCGGTTGCGGCTCATGGCAAACGGTTAGGCACCGGCGCGCGGGCTGTCAACCGCACACGGCGTTGTGCCACCGAATTCAGGCTATTCCCGTCCACCCACCACGCTTATGTCCCCTCATGCTGCGCGGGTCCATCCCCTTCACCGGGCTGCGAGCTCCAGGGCGCTGCCCTCAAGGCGGCCCGAACCATCTCGCGCGACAGCACCGGCGAGTAGCCGATGTTCTCCAGGAACGCGCAGGCAGCATCATCCGTAAGAAAGTCCGTCTCGTTGCCGTCCACGCTGATGCGCACTACCCGGGCCGGCCCCTCCGGGCGGTCGACTTCGACCGCGACGAGAGCCACTGCGGGGAGCCGCGTCATGGCTTCATCCCGGCCGGCGCCGGGTGGCGGCCGTCGCCAGGCTTCCGCCTGCCCGGAGACCGCGCCCTTCGCTGCCCCGCGGTCTCCAGGCCCGCCGGCCAGCCGATCGCCGCCGGCTCAATCGCCGGGTCCGCCCTCCTCGTCCACGCCGTGCTCTTCCTC
>SLAK01000383.1 GCA_007126855.1 Dehalococcoidia bacterium
GGCGAGTCGAAGGAACAGATGTGGGCCATGACCGATCTCGTCAACACCGAACTGCCGGTCAGCAAACCGCGCTACCTCATGGGCGTCGGCAGCCCCGAAGACCTGGTCGAGGGCATCGCGCGCGGCGTCGATATGTTCGATTGCGTGCTTCCCACCCGCCTGGGCCGCAACGGCGCCATGTTCACCGCCGATGGCCGCGCCAACCTGCGCAATGCCCGCTTCGCGCGCATGGATGCGCCGGTCGACCCCGAATGCGACGCCACATGCTGCCGCGACTTCAGCGCGGCCTATCTGCACCACCTTTTCCGCAACGGCGAACTGCTTGGCCACCGGCTCGCCTCGCTCCACAACATCCGCTTCCTCATCCGGCTGGTCGAACGCCTGCGCCAGGCCATTCACGACGGAGAATTCGATCATGTGGCGGGCGCCTTCCTCGAACGCTACCGCCCGGCCGATGCCCACGTCCGCACCGAGCAGCGCCAGAAGTGGCTGGGGCGCAAGTCTGCCGTAAAGTCGTCGCCTCCGGGGCCTGGCGGCGAAAGCTGACGCTCAGCCACGCCGCCCGTACCATCGAGTACATGGAAAGGAGTCGCACGTGAGATTCTGGCGCAGAAAATCCGCCGCCGAAGAAGCCGCTGAGGCCGAGGCGCAACCAGCCGAGGGCGAAGTTGCGACCGCCGAAGCGGATGACCTCCATCTCACGCCCGAGGAAGCCGCCGAAGTCCACGAACAGACTGAACGCGCCGTCGAACGCACGAAGCGCGGCTGGTTCAGCCGCCTTGGCGGTCTCTTCGAGCGGCCTGACTTTGGCGAAGAGCTCTGGGACGAACTCGAGGAAATCCTTATCTCCGCCGACACCGGCCTCGAAACGACCGAGCGCATCGTCTCTGCCGTCCGCGACCGCGTCCGCGACGAGGGTGTGAAGCAATCCGCAGCGGTGCGCGAAATCTTGCGCGACGAGCTGATCGCCGTCCTGCACGAGCCGACCCGAGAGCCCCCCGCCTGGGTTGCTGAGGACGCCCCCTCGCCGCTCATCATCCTGGTCGTCGGCGTCAACGGCGCGGGCAAGACCACGTCCATCGCCAAGCTCGCCCACGCCTTCCAGCGCGACGGTGCGAACGTCATTCTTGGCGCCGCCGACACCTTCCGCGCTGCCGCGATCGACCAGCTCAGGGTCTGGGGCGACCGTGTAGGCGTGCGCGTGGTCGCGCATCAACCCGGCGCGGACCCCGGCGCCGTCGCCTTCGACACCATCAGTGCTGCCGAAAGCGCCGACGCCGACATCGTCATCATCGATACCGCCGGCCGCCTGCACACGAAGTCCAACCTGATGGAAGAGCTCCGCAAGATCTGCCGCATCGTCCAGCGAAAGTACCCCGAGGCGCCGGACGAAGTGCTCCTGGTGCTGGACGCCACCACCGGACAGAACGGTCTCGCGCAGGCGCGCACCTTCACCGAAGCCGTCGGCGTCACCGGCATCGTGCTCGCCAAGCTCGACGGCACCTCGAAAGGCGGCATCGCCTTCTCCATTGCCCACGACCTGGGAACGCCGGTGCGCTTCATCGGCACCGGCGAGCGGCTCGACGACCTCGCGCCCTTCGACGCCCACGAATTCGTCGATAGCCTGCTCTCCGAATAGGATCGGCGGATGGCGCCAGTCCTCGTCTTCTGGAGCTTCGCGCTTCTGCTGGCGCTGCTTGCCCTCCCCATAGCCGCGAGAATCTTCCGGCGTTTCCCCGACGCCGGCGCCGGGCTGGCCTTCCCGCTCGGCCTCATGCTCTGCGGCTATGGCTATTTCCTGCTGCGCACGATCGAAGTCCTGCCCCATGGTCGCGGCGGCTTTCTGCTTGCCTTCGCTGGCTTCGCACTCATATCGGCCGCCGTCGCCGCGACGGACCGCCGATTCATCGCCACGCTTCGCCGCAGCAGCACGGGCATCATTGCGTCCTTCGCGCTCTTCACCGTCGCCTTCTTCGCCTACGCCGCCTTCCGCTCCTACAACTCGGGCATCAGCGGCACCGAACAGCCGATGGACTTCCTCTTCCTCAACGCCATGCTGGCCTCGCCGTCCTACCCTCCGGCAGACCCCTGGCTCGCCGGCCACAACGTCAGCTACTACTACTTCGGCTACCTCCAGTCTGCGCTCCTCACCGGCGCCTCCGGCGTTGAGCCCTCCATCGGCTACAACCTTGGCCTGGCAACGGTCTTCGCCTCCGCTGCCGCAGCGGTAGCATCGGTTTGCGCCGCCCTCGTCCGCTGGGTCGTCCGCCGCGAGCGGCAGCGCGCGACGTTAACTGCGGCGGCGCTGGGCGTCGCCCTGTTGCTGTTCTCCGGCTCGCTCCTCGGCGTCTTCGAATTCGCCGCCGCCCATGAGCGCTACAACACCGGCCTCTACGAAGCCTTTGGCGTCGAATCGCTGCTCCCCTGCGAACCCGGCCAGGCAGAAGCCTGCTATGCCGGACCCACGAACCCACGCACCCAGTCCTGGTATCCAGACGAATTCTGGTTCTGGTGGCGGGCCAGCCGCGTCATCCCGGACACTATCACCGAGTTCCCCGCCTTCAGCTTCATCCTTGGCGACCTGCATCCCCATGTTATGGCGCTGCCCGGTGTCATCCTGGCGGTCGCCATTGCCCTGGCCCTGTGGCGTGGCCGTTCGGCGCTCGACTGGCGGGCGCTCCGTCGCGGGCCGTTGATCGGCCTGCTGCTCGCGCTCGTCTTCGGCGGCCTCGCCTTCCAGAACACCTGGGATGTGCTCACCTTCAGCGCGGTCCTGGCTGGCGCCGTGCTGGCACGAAACTGGCGAGTCTTCCCGCCCGGGCAAGCCATGCTGGCCAGCGCCGCCTTTCTCGCCCTGCCGGCGGCTGCAGCCGTGGTGCTGTACTCGCCCTGGTGGCTCGATTTCGGCACGGCGGCCGGAGGGCTCCATGCGTACACCGGTCGCGGCACCATCCCGGCCCACGCTTTCCTGCAGTTCGGCACGCTCATTCTCGCTGCGCTGCTGGTGGTATTCTGGGCCGCACGTCGCGCGCCTGCGCATGCAGCCGTCACGCCTGCCCTCTACGCCATCTGGGTACCGATCATCGCGTTCGCCATGTGGGCGCTGCTCGCCGCATTCAGAGGCGACTGGTCGACCGCAGCCCAGGAGCGCACTGCCGGCGGCTGGACCACGCTCCTTTTGCTCGGCCTCGCCCTCTGGGCGCTCTGCACCACGGCCATCGTGCTTCACTTGCGCCGCAGCGCTGGTGCGCCGGTTGCCTTTCTGGCCGCAGTCGGCGTGCTGCTGCTGTACGGCGCCGAGTTGCTGCTCATCCGCGACGTATTCTTTGGCTCCGTGCCGCGGCTCAACACCATGTTCAAGCTCAGCTACCAGGCCTGGGTGTTGCTCTCCATTGCCGGCGCTGTCGCTTTCGTGGCCGCCATCTCGGAACCGCGCCGGCGCAACCTGGCAGCGCACCTTGCAGCCGCCCCGGTCGCGCTGCTGCTGGTGCTCTCTTTCGCCTACGTGGCGGGTGCTGTCCCCAACCGCACCAATGGCTTCGGAAACGAAACGAATATCGACGGACTGGCGTTTCTCGCCCGCAATGACCCGGACGAATACGCTCTTACGCGCTGGATCGCCAGCAATACCCCGCCAGGAGCAGTCATCATCGAAGCCTCGGGACGGCGCTGGCAGGCGGGCGACGATGGCCCAACGCTCCAACCGGGCGGTGTCGAATACACCGACGCGGGCCGTATCGCTTCGCGCACCGGCCGGCTCGCCCCCATCGGCTGGTACTTCCACCAGGTGCAGTGGCGCGGCGACAATACCGCGAACCGCGAGGAGTTCTCCCGCCGCCAGGACCTTGTCGATGGCGTCTACCTCGCCGGTTCACAGGAGGAAGCCCTGGCCGCCATCGCTGAGCTCGGCGCAGGGTATGTCGTCATGGGCCGCCTCGAACAGGCCCGCTACCCCTCCCAGCACCGCACAGACTTCGACGCCTTCCTGGACGTCGCCTTCGAAGCTGGCGACCTTCGCGTCTACCGCGTCCCCCGGGTCGAAGAGGTACCGGTCTCGTGACCGTTCGGTCCCGCGCCGGGGAAAGCGCGCAGGGGATCACCGTCTCCGCTGCCGCCATCGCCTGGATTGCCCTGGGCGCGCTTCTCCTGGTGCCGCGACTCGCGGCGGTGTGGCAGCTACCCGTCGGCGGCAGCGAATGGCTCCACCTGTCCGGCGCGTGGAACGCCACGCTCGGCGTCGATGACGACCGCTTCGTCCCGTCCCTCTTCCAGGCGCTCAGTGCCCTGCTGCTTTCCATCGACGCTTCCGAAACCCTGCCCCGTCTGCTCGCCTTCATTGCCACGGCCACCGTGCCTGTCGCGCTGTACATGCTCCGCCCACAGCTCGGCGAGGCCGGGGCCCTGCTGGCGCTGCTCCTGCTGGCGCTTGATGCCCCCGCTGCCTGGCTCGGCGTCGCCGCGAGCGCATCCGCGTTCGATGTCGCGATAGCGCTGTGGTTCTTCGTCCTGCTCGTCCGGCCGGGCGCCCCGTGGTGGCTGTGGCCAATTGCCGCCTTTGGCGTGGCGACGGCAGGCCCTGTGCCGCTCGCGCTTGCCATCGCCGCAGGCGGGCTGGCGCTTTTCCGAGGCCGCCGCCCCGACCCGCAGCTAACCGCTGCGGTCATTGGCGCTGCAATGCTGGGTATCGTGCTCGCATCCTTCGGATTTGGCTATGGCTGGCAGGGCGTAGCGGTGCCGCCCTTCGTGCTCTTCGCCGAACCCTTCGAACAGCACTGGACCACAGGCACCGTCGCCGACGTACTTCTGCTCTACTCGTGGCCCCTGGTTTTCGGTGGCGTGGTCGCGGCCGTGCTTTCCGCCCTGCGCTGGGACCAGGCCGGCAGCCATCCTGGCGCACCGCTCGCATGGGAACGGCTGCTGGTCGCCTGGTTCGCCGTCGCAGTTGCATGGATGCTTGTCGCCAGCAACACGCGCGCGGAAGCGCCGCTGGTTGCCGCAACACTCCCGGCCGCCTTGCTCGCCGGCCTCTGGCTGGCCCGCGCCTTCGATGCGATGTTCGCCGTGCGCTGGCATCAAGCCTGGCTGCTGCTGGGCGTCGCCTTTTTCGTCTTCGCGCTCGCGGCCATCGTCGTCGTCGACTGGGCACGCTGGGACCGCGTCGGCGAGGGGGGCGAAGTCGCCCGCGTGGCCATCCTCGGCGTCGCCACCATCGCCATTCTTGCTTTCCTCGCCTTCTACCGCCCCGCGCGCCCGGTCCTCATCGTGCCCGTGGTCGCGCTCGGCGCTGTGCCGCTCATTTCCGGCGCCTTCAACGTTGGCTTCGGCGCCTATGCGGAGCCCTTCCCCTCACCACAGTCGCCCGTCAACGCGCGCGTGCTCAGCGCCGTCGTCCTTGATGTGCTCGAAGAGACCCCCGGCCCGGTCGTCGTCCACGAATCGCTTCGCGACGAGGTAACCTGGCCCTTCCGCGAAACCACGCCGCTCATCATCGCCACCCGGGTGCCGCCTGATGCCGCGGTTGCCATCCTCCCGGCCGGCGCGGACCAGCCCCAGGGTATGGCGCCAATCGACGGCGACTGGGCCCTCGTCCACCACGTCGAGCAGCCAACGACCGGCATCCTGCGCTACGTTCGCTGGCTTACCGACCGCAAGCACACCGATGTCCACCCCGAACCGGTCCAGGTCTTCGTGAGGGACAGCGAATGACCACGGAAAGCGCCGGACCAGCCACAACCCCCGAAGCCGGGCAGCGCTGGGACCTGAGCCGCATCACAGGGATACGCATCCCGCTCACAGTCGAAGTGGTGCTGTACGCGGTGGTGATCGCCTTCGCCGCGCTCGTCCGTTTTTGGGACCTCGGCGCCAACGCCCTCCACCACGACGAAAGCATCCACGCCCAGTGGGCCTGGGACCTCACGCGCGGCCAGTACACGCACAACCCGGTGTTCCACGGGCCGCTCTACTACCACGCCCAGGCCCTGGTGA
>SLAK01000150.1 GCA_007126855.1 Dehalococcoidia bacterium
CGCAAGCGCCCGCGCGTTTTCGGCCATCTGGTCCAGGCGCTCCGGGTTCCCCAGCAACGCAAGCGCCCGAGGCGCCAGCAGATCGAGTTGCTCTTCGTCGATCACCTCTGCGGCCCCGTGCTGTTCCAGCCACTTCGCGTTCGCCCGCTGGTGCCCGCCGGCGAAAAGCCCCGGTATCAGCAGTGCCGGAAGTCCCGCCGCCGGCAATTCACCGATGACGCTCGCTCCCGCACGCATGACAGCCAGGTCCGCCGCCACCATCACCACCGGCAGGTCGCTCCGGAACGGCGCGATCACGTAGCGCTCCTGCAGCCGCGGCTCCAGGCCTTGCCGGGCCTCCTCTGCCTCTGCAAAGCCGGCCTCGCCGGTCACGTGCATCACCGTCGCCTGCTCTGCCAGCTTCGCGACAACGCCGAAGATGGCCCGGTTGATAGCCCGCGCGCCCTGCGAGGCGCCAGCGATAAGCAAGACACGCTCGTCGTCCGTGAGGCCCAGCTCCTTCCGCGCCTGCGCCCGGTCCATCGCAAAGAACGTGTCCCGCACCGGGTACCCCGTCACTGTGGTCTTCTTCCGGGGCAGCGCGTCCAGCGCAGCTTCGGTCGTCGTCGTGAGCCTCGTTGCAAGCCGCTGTTCGGCTCGCACCGCCCAACCGGGCTGCACATCAGGCAGGTAGACCACCAGCGGCATCCGCAGCACACGCGCGGCCACACTGCCCGGGAAGCTCGCATAGCCGCCGGTGCTGAACACCGCGTCGGGCCGGTAACGCCGCAGTTCCCGCATGGCCTTCAAGGTCCCGCCGGCCAGCCGCAGCGCGCTCATCGCGAGCTGCACCGGCCCCCGGCCGCGGACCCCCGCCGAGGGGATCGCCACGAAGGGGATGCCGTGTGGCTCCACCATCGCCCGCTCGCCGCGGTTTTCCGGACCAAAGAAGCGCACCTCCAGCGCGTCGCCGTGCCGCTCGCGCATGGCCGCAAGCACCGCAAGCGCGGGGAAGATGTGCCCTCCGGTCCCACCGGCTGTCAGTGCAAGCCTCATGACCGCGACCTCCGCACGATGGAACCCTTCTTGCTGCTTGCGCCCGGGGGCTCGCTTTTGCCCTGGCTGTAGCGCGACACGCTCAACAGCACGCCAACGCCTATCAGCACCGCCGCCAGCGCGTTGCCGCCGAAGCTCAGGAACGGCAGCGGCACGCCGGTCAGCGGTATGACCCTCGTGATGCCGCCGATGTTCAGCAGCGCCTGGAACACGATCCACGTCGTGATGCCCACCGCCAGCAGCGAGCCAAAATCGTCGCGCGCCCGGTTCGCAATCTGCACACCGCGCACCAGGAACAGCATGAAGGCGATCAGGATCGCCATCGTCGCGATCAGCCCCAGCTCCTCGCCGATGATCGCGAAGACACCGTCCGTGTGGCTCGCGGGTACATAGAAGAACTTGCTCCGGCTTGCGCCCAGCCCCAGGCCAAGCAGCCCACCGTTCCCCATAGCAATCAGCGACTGCAGCGTCTGGAACCCCGTGCCCGTCGGGTCGGCTTCCGCCTGGATGAAGGCCAACAGCCGGTTCATCCGGTAGCCTTCTGCCAGCGCCAGCATCGTCATGGAAGAAATGCCGACCGTACACAGCGCCAGCATCTGCAGGACGGAAGCCCCCGCGGTCCAGAACATCGTCAGCGTGATGCCCAGGATGATGAGCGTCGTGCCCATATCCGGCTGCATCATGATCAGCAGCGAAACGCTGCCGATGATGATCACGAATGGCACCAGCCCGTGCTCGATGCTCGTGATGCTGTCGCCCTTGCTCGAAAGCCAGGCCGCCAGGTAGATAATGATCGTCAGCTTGGCGAACTCCGCCGGCTGCACCGTCAGCGTCCCGACGCCGATCCAGCGCTGCGCCCCGCCCGCCGTCTCCCCGATCATCAGCACGGCGATCAGGACGCCGATCGTTCCGAGCATCAGCGGGATGGCCAGCGGGCGCAGCAGCCGGTAATCCGTGCGTATCGCCGCGATCATCACCAGGCTGCCCAGCGCTGCCCAGATCATCTGCCGCATGATGTAGTGGTTCGGGTCGCCGTAGCGCGCAAGCGCGATCACGAAGCTCGCGCTATACACCGCCACCAGCCCGGCAACGAGCAGCGCAATCGTCAGCGCAATGATCAGGACATCGGGACGCCCCGCAGTCCACTGGCCGGCCTTCTCTGTCATAGCTCGGCCTCCGTGAACCCCGGCAGCCGCCGGACCAGCTCGCGAAAGGCGTTGCCCCGCGCTTCGAAGTTCGGGTACGCGTCGAAACTCGTCCCGGCAGGCGCAAGGAGCACCACATCGCCGGGAGCCGCGATCTGCGCGGCTGCCTCGACCGCCTCGTCCAGCGTGGCCACCAGATCCACCGGCGCTTCGCCTTCCGCAAGCGCCTGTCGAAAAACGTCGCCGGATTCCCCGAAGCACACTACCGCCCGGCACCGTGCCTGCACCTCCTCGTAGAGCCGGTCGAGCGGCAGGTTCTTGTCGCGCCCGCCCAGCAGCAGCACTACCGGCCGGTCGAACGCACGCAGGCCCGCGATCGTCCGCTCGGGCGCGGTCGCGATGCTGTCGTTCACATAGATCACGTCCGTGGCCGCCCCGACGATCTCGAGCCGGTGCGGCACCCCGCGGAAGCGGCGGATAGCCTCCTGCATGGCCTCAGGCGGCAGCCCGATCGCGCAGCCGATCGCAGAAGCCATCACCACGTTTGACAGGTTGTGCTCGCCGGGCAGGCGAATATCCCCGCGCGCTGCTATCCGCGCGCTGCGCCGGCCTTGCGCACACACGATTTCGTCGAAGGCAAGGTAAGCGCCGTCGCCAGTTACAGGCCCCTGGATCGAGCACTGGTGCAGCCGCCCGTGGACCGACACCATCATGCCCCGGCTGATCCGGTCGTCCGCGTTCAAGATCGCGATATCGTCCGACCCCTGGTGCTCCAGGATGTTCCGCTTCAGTCCCACGTACTCGTCCCAGCTGAACTGGTCCAGGTGGTTCGGCGTCACATTCGTGATCGCGGCGATTTGCGGCGAGACCGTCGTGTACTGGAGCTGCGTATGGCTGATCTCCAGGATGACCGTGGTTTGCGGCCCGATCTCCGGCAGCCGTTCGAGCATGGCCTGCCCGATGTTGCCGCCCACCAGGTACTCAATCCCGGCGGCCTCTGCCATCGCCGCCGCCAGCGACGTCGTCGTCGACTTGCCTGCGCTGCCGGTGATGCCGACAACCCGCCCCGGGCACAACTCAAGGAACAACCGCATCTGGGATGTCAACGGGATGCCGAGCTGCCGCGCCCGCTGCATTGCCGGGTCGTGCCGCAGGATGGACTGGGAAACAGCCACCAGGTCGTACCCGCTCGGGTCCAGCAGGTCGCGCCCCGTCACCACCCGCTCGACGCCCTCAGGCACGGTTGCCCCCGCCGTCTCGAGCTGCGCATCGGTCCGCGTGTCGGAGACCGTCACGCGCGCACCCTGGCTCACCAGCCACCGCGCGAGGTCCCGGCCTTCGATGCCGAGCGAATACACCAGCACATTGGCGCGTTCCAGGTTGGGAAGTTGTTCAAGCGTCATGCCGGCACCGCCAGGGCAAAGGCCACGCCAAGGAATGCGGCCGCGAATGTCACAACCCAGAAGCGGGTAACGATCTGCGTTTCCGCCCAGCCGCTGCGCTCCAGGTGGTGGTGCAGCGGCGCCTGCTTGAAAATGCGCTTTCCGCCCGTCGCCTTGAAGTAGGCGATCTGGATGATGTTGCTGGCCGCTTCGGCCACGAACACAATCCCGATGATGGGTAACAACAGCCAGTGGCCCGTCATCAGCGCCACCACTGCCAGGCTGGAGCCAAGCGCCAGCGCTCCCGTGTCGCCCATGATGACCATCGCCGGGTGCGCGTTGTACCAGAGATACCCCAGGTTCGCGCCCGCAATGATCATCGCGAAGGTCGCCACGAACTCCTGCCCCTGCGCGAATGCGATCACGCCGTACGCCGCAAAACATAAGAGCGACACGCCGCCCGCCAGCGCGTCGAGCCCGTCCGACACCGCCACGGCCGAAGTCGTCCCCACGATCGTCGCCACCGCGATGGGCACATACCACAGCCCCAGCGCATACGAGCCGACCCAGGGGATGTTTATCGACTCAACCTCCAGGTAGCGGTAGAGGATCAACGCCACCGCCACCGACAGCACCGTCAGGAATGCCATCTTGAAACGCCACGACAGTCCACCGCGCTTGCGGTCCTGCAGAGTCCCAAGGTCGTCGATGAATCCGATCGCCCCCGTTGCCCCGATTACCAGCACGGGCAGCAATATCGACCGGTGATTCCACCAGTCCACCGCCGCAATCGTCACCAGCAACGTCGGCACCCAGATGATGAATCCGCCGAAGGTCGGCGTACCTGCCTTCTGCTGGTGCGCCTCCGAGAGGTATTCGCTGATGCTCTTGCCCACGCGCCGGCTCCGCAGATACCGCACGATGGGCAGCCCAACAGCCACCGCCAGCGCAAACGCAACCGCCCCCGAGATCAGCGCATGGATCATGAGGTCACCCCGAGCGCCGGCAGGATGTCTTCAAAAGCCTGGCTGCGCGACGCCTTCAGCAACACCACGTCGCCGGCCTGCAGCCGCTTCGCAATCGCGTCGGCCGCTTCGCCCTTCGACGAGTACCAGCTTGCGTCTACCAGCCCCGCATTGCGCGCTGCGTCCACGAGCCCCTTGCAAGGTTCGCCGACCGCGGCCAGCACATCACAGCTCTCGCCCGCGATGCGCCCGATTCGGGCGTGTTCCGCAGCCTCGTGTTCGCCCAGCTCGGCCATCGTGCCCAGTACGGCTATTCGCCGCCCCTCGATCCCGGCGAGCATCCGCAGCGCGCCCTCGAGCGAAGCCGGGCTCGAGTTGTAGCGGTCATCGATAACCGTCACGCCCTGCTCCGTGCGCAAGATCCGGGTCCGCCCTTCTACCTCCGCGCTGGCCACCGAGTCCACCGCATCGGCAAAGGGCACGCCAAGCGCGATCGCCGCGGCGATCGCCACCAGCGCCGCGGGCACAACATGCGCCCCTGGCAGCGGCGTCCGCACCTGCCGCTCCTCCCCCTGGTAGCTCGCGGTGAATTCGCAACCGGCGAGCCCGTGGTCCGTGATAGGGCCACGGCGGAGCGTTGCCTCCAGGCTCTCGCCGAAACTGATCGTCCGGGCCTTGAGTTTACCGATGACCTTTGCCACACGCGGGTCGTCCGCATTCACGATGGCCGTCGCGTCCTCCGGTAGCCAGCGCACCAGCGACAGTTTCTCCCGCTCGATCGCGTCGATGCTGCCCAGCTTCGAGACGTGCGTAAGCCCAACATTGAGCACCACGCCTACGTCCGGGCGGCCGATCTCACACAACTGCGCGATCTCGCCCGGC
This sequence comes from Dehalococcoidia bacterium, assembly GCA_007126855.1. Taxonomy (GTDB): domain Bacteria; phylum Chloroflexota; class Dehalococcoidia; order Tepidiformales; family Tepidiformaceae; genus SLAK01. The sequence goes on from SLAK01000150.1 coordinate 5,410, forward strand.
CCATCCATCGCCATCTCGAGCACGGACACCTCGTCCGCTTCCGAAAGGCTCACAATCGCCAGCGGCAGGCCATCCAGCGAGTTGAAGTTCTCCTTGCTGCGGTGCGTCCGAAAGTGCTGCCGCAAAACGGCCGCTGTCATTTCCTTGGCGCTCGTCTTGCCGACAGTCCCGGTAATGCCAACCACCTTGGGCGCGCAGCGATTTCGCCACACTTTGGCCAGGTGCGTCACCGCTACCCGGCTGTCCGGCACCACCGCCACGGCGCGGTCGGCCCAGGGTCCCTCTGGCGCCCGCTCACCAACGATCGCTGCGGCGCCGCGCTCCAGCGCCTGCTCCAGGTACTCGTTCCCGTCCACATGTTCACCGCGAAAGCCCACAAAGAGGTCCCCCTCCCGCACCTTCCGCGAATCAGCGGCGCCGTCGAGAATGGCGCGCCCATGTTGCGGTGCGCGCACCTCCCAGCCCTGGCCCGCCAGGGTTTCAGTGAAAAACCCCGTCGTCATATTCCCCGTGCTCATCGAGCCTCCGTGTATTTGGCTGCGTCCGGGACCACGTTC